>DAHVOV010000264.1 GCA_027318645.1 Candidatus Aminicenantota bacterium | reverse complement strand
GATCAGCCTTCCGGCGCCTTCCAGGCCTGGAAGGCGAGCCCGGGGCACAACGCCGCCATGCTCGGGTCATTTACCAAGATCGGCATCGGCGTCTGCAGCGGCTGGATCACCGCCGACTTCGAGTAGGAGCGGCGGCGCTATTTCGCGGCGCAGAACGGGGCGACCGCGGCGCGGCGGATGTCGACCCGCTTCCATACGCCCCCCCTGACATAGGCCTCGCGGTCCAGCCACTCCCGCTGCAGCGCCTCGCGGGAGGGGAACTCGCAGACGATCACCGAGCCCTTCATGGCGCCGGCGTCGTCCAGCAGGGCGGCGGCATAGAGCCACTTGCCGGCCGCATGCAATTCGCGGCCGAGCTTCAGGTGCTCATCGCGCGCCGCCTGGCGCCGGGCCGGCGCCCCTTCGTCGTTCCCATCATGGCCGATCACGATGAACTGCATGCCCGCCTCCTTCGCAGCGCCATGGCGCCCATGGCCTCACGAGCCATAATCTCGTATCCACGGGGCGAAAAGTCAAGCGCCGCGGGACCGGCGGCCGAGCCCGCTGTTCCCGGGCGCCGGGATCGGGTATAATCGCGGCCAGGAGCGCCCATGATCGAAGCCATCAAGCCCAAGGACCTCGTCCTGCCGCCGGTCGACACCTGGTTCTCGCGCTGGTTCGTCCTGACCGCCGGCGACATGGGGAAGTTCAACTCCATGACCGTCGCCTGGGGCAGCATCGGCGGCATCTGGGAGATGCCCTTCGTCCAGGTCGTGGTCCGGCCGACGCGCCATACCTTCGGCTTCTTGAACGAATCCACCGCTTTCACCCTCTGCTCGTTCCCGGCCAAGTACCGCAAGGACCTGGGCATCCTGGGCAGCAGGTCGGGCCGCGACGTCGACAAGATCGCGCTGACGCGACTGACGCCGGTGAAGTCGGGAAAGGTGGATGCGCCCTCCTTCGCCGAGGCCGACCTGGTCTTCGAGTGCCGCAAGATCTACTGGCAGGACCTGGACCCCGGGCACTTCCTCTCCGAAAGGATCATGCCCAACTATCCCCAGCGCGACTTCCACCGCATCTACTTCGGCGAGATCCTGCGCATCCGCGGCAGCGCCGAGTTCGGCAGGAGGTGAGGGGCCATGTGCGAATTCTGCATCCGCCACGGCGAAGGCCAGGCCTGGTACCTGAACGCACGCAACTACTCCAGCGACCTGCTCAGCGACCTGGCGCGCCGCGACTTCATCGCCGGCTTCTACGAGAACGTCATCCGCGCCGGCAACCGCCAGGTCACTCTGCTGGAGAAGACCATCCTGCGCGGGCTCGACCTGCCGGCCTTCGTCCGCCACAAGGTGAGCGAGGGCATGAAGGAGCGGCACTTCGGCCAGGTGCTGCCCCTGGAGGAGACGGAGAAGGTGCTGGCCATGGCAAGCTCGGTCACCCGCGTCGCCTGCGGCTGCAAGTGGGCCAAGGAGAAGAAGGAGGGCCGGTATTGCTACGGGCTGATCGCCAGGCCGCCGGCCTGGATCGATTTGGTGGACATGGATTTCTTCGGCTCGCCCGAAGTCGCGCGCATGGAGCACCTGGGCCATGCCGAGGCCATGGCGGCCATCCGCGACGCCGACGAGCAGGGGTTCGTGCACAGCGTCTGGACCTTCCACACCCCGTTTATCGGCGCCATCTGCAACTGCGAGAAGAGCTACTGCCTGGCGTTGCGCTCGGTGCTCAACATGAAGGCGCCGGCCATGTTCCGCGCCGAGTTCGTGGCCGCGGTCGACGCCGGCGCCTGCTCCGGCTGCCGCGCCTGCATCGAACGCTGCCCCTTCGGCGCCATCGTGTTCGACGTCGCCGCCGGCGCGGCGTCGATCGACCGGACGAAGTGCTATGGCTGCGGCGTCTGCCGCCCGGCTTGCAGCCAGGGCGCCATCACCCTCGGCGAGCGCCGCGCTGATCCCGTCGCCGCCGCCCTCTGGTAGGGAACGCGCCCATAATTGTCCAAAACAACCTTGCAGGAACTTCTTAAGGTAAAAGGCAAAAGATAAGCAAGAGATCTTCTTTTGCCCTCCACTCTCACTATCACTTCATTGTTCATTGAGTTTGTTGCTGACACTGTCACTGACACCGACATTGATTTTTTGCTGTTGCTGACCCAAACACATGATTCCGGGAGCACAGACAAAGGTAAAAGGAATAAGTTAAGAAACAGCGCGGCTATTGTCCTCTACTATCACTACCACTACCACTATCACTTATTTAATTATTGGTTTTTGCACTCCACTATCACCAGATCGATATTACTTCTTGCCCGCAGACAACAACCGCAAGGTATTGTCAACCAGCTCCCAGCCGCCGGGGTCGCCGTGGCCGGGGACGATCACCCGCGCCTCGGGGAAACGCGCCCTCAGCCGGGCCAGGCTGCCCGGCCAGGCGGCCAGGTCCGACTCCTCGGTGTTGCCCAGCGAGCGGGCGTCTGCCGCCTTGACGAAGCAGCCGCCGAACAGGACTTTCTTGCTGGGGATCCAGGTGACGATGTTGTCGACGGTGTGCCCCGCTCCGGGGTGGAACAACTCCAGATCGAGGCTCCCGACCACGAGCCGCGTCGAGCCGGCGAAGGTCTCCCTCGGCGCCTCGACGCCCGCCTGAAGCGCCAGCTCGCGCGTCCGTTCCAGACCGATCGAGCGGATCCCCCGCTTGTGAACCTCAGGCAGCCCGCCCAGGCAGTCGACGTGGGAATGGCCGACGATCGCGATCTCAGCCTTAGCCCTCAGCTCCTTCTCCGCCCAATCGAGCAGCAAAGCCGTCTGCTACGGCGTCCATGGGGTGTCGATCAGCGCGGCATGCCCGTCATCGACGACGACCAGCCCGTTGGCCGGCACCTTCCTCCCATGGCCGAAGTCCTTCCAGGTCACGTGCCGCCAGACGCCCGGCGCCAGGGCTAACACCTCGACGTCCGGGCGCAGGACGGCCTTGTCCTGCGCGCCGAGGCAGAACCCGGCCGCAAGCGCCGCCAGGCCAAGCAATGCATGCAGTTTGCTTTTCATTCGCGTTCTCCTTGAAATGCCCCAGCTATCAGCATACCGCAATATGCGAAGACAAGCGAATCGGGCCGCCATGCAGCGCCGGCTGCGCCATTCTCCGCGGGAAAGCGCCGGAGCGGGAAAAGAGTCGGCGGCTGTGCTAGAATGAAGATTGGACGATGCCGGACCCGGCATCCTTCTCCGGCGCCCAGGCTCCCAGGTACCGGAGCAGGAGGAAAAATGATCTGCAAACGAAACGCCGCATTCAAGCCGGCGCTGATCCTGCTTTGCGCGCTGCTTTTCCTTTCCACATCGTGCCAGCCCGGCAATGACGGGCCGGATCCACAGCCGGCCGGGCGGTTTTCGCTCGAGGAGCTGCAGGCCGACTTCAGCCGGCTGCGCAGCGTCCTGGAAAGCAACCACCCCGACCCCCATCGCTATGAGAGCGCGGCCGACCTCGGCGCCCTCTTCGACTCCGCCTACGCCTCGCTGCGCGACGGCATGAACGAGGCCGAGTTCTACCGCGTCGTCGCCCCGCTGGTCGTCCGCTTCCACTGCGGTCATACCCAGCTGCGCCACTCCAGCGCGTTCTACAACGCGCTGGCCGCCGGCGGCCGCGTCCTGCCGCTGGGCATCTACCTGGATGACGGCCGGGCCTTCGTAGACGCCGACTACGGCTCGGGCTCGGGCATCCGCCTGGGCAGCGAAGTGCTGGCCATCGACAACGAGCCCATGGCCGGGATCGTCGCGCGCATGACGGCCGGGATCTCGGCCGACGCGCGGAACGAGTCGCTGAAGGTCCTTCGCCTGAACCGCGAGTTTTACCTGCACTACCTGTTCTGGCATGGGGATGCGCCTTCGTTCGCACTGCAGCTCAAAAACCCGGCCGACGGCGCCGAGTCGCTGCTGCAGGTGGCTGCCAGGCCAGATGCCCAGGTCAGCCAGGCCGCGGCCGCCCGCTTCCCCTGGACGAGCGACCTGAGGATCACGAGCGAAGACGGCCTGGCCGTGCTCACGGTCCCCACGTTCGTGGCCGGGCAGAACCCGAATTACCGGGCCTTTTTCACCGAGGCGTTCCGCGGCCTGAACGAGGGCGGCGTGGAGCGGCTGATCATCGACATCCGCGGCAACGGCGGCGGCGACCCCGACGTCTCCGCCGCGCTGATCGCCCACCTGGTTGACCGGCCGTTCATCTATTTCAAGAAAGGGATCGGCTACCCCCATCTGTTCGCCGCGACCGACCCCGACCCGGTCCATTTCCCCGGCCGGGTCGTGGTGCTGATCGACGGCGGCTGCTTCTCGACCTCCGGCCACTTCTGCGCCCTTGTCCGTCACCTCGGGCTGGCCACGCTCGTCGGCGAGACCGGCGGCGGCACCTTCCGCTGCCACGACAACTCCTTCGAGACCGTCCTGGCCAACACCGGCCTGCGGCTGCGCGTGGCCAGGACGACTTTCGAGGCGGCGGTGCCCGACCAGGATGTTTCGCCGGGCTTCCGCCCCGACGTCCGCGTCTATCCGGGCATCAACGACGTCCTGGCCGGCCGCGACGTGCAGATGGAAGCCGCCAGGGTCAAGTGCCGGCAAGAAGGCTGACCCGGGGATCTCCGCCCCGGCCCCAATCGGTTGAAAGGGCCCGGCTCCTGTGCTACAAATTCAATCCACGCGGCAGCGCCGCTTGCGACACGAGGGAGGAAACATGAAGCGCATGCACCTGGCATTCGCCGTCATCGCCTTATTGGCCATGGCGGCCGCGGCCGCCGACGTTCCGGACAAGAACGCGTTCTATCTCGGCCAGACCCCGCCCGGCGCGGCGCCGCAGCTCTTTGCACCCGGCATCGTCGGCACCGGCATGCACACCCGCGACTTCGCCATGACCCCCGACGGCCGCGAGATCTATTTCTGCGTCATCCTCGGCCAATACAAGCTGAGCCACATCGTCGGCTGCCGTTTCGAAAACGGCCGCTGGAGCACCCCCTTCGTGGTGCCCGGCCTGGACCAGCCCGAGTACCACTACATCGAGCCGCACATCTCCCCGGACGGCAGGAAGTTCTTTTTCGCGTCCAACCGCCCGGCCCCAGGCAAGGAATTCAATGAACGCGACGAGGACATCTGGGTGATGGAGCGCCAGGGCGAAAGCTGGGGCGAGCCCAGGAACCTGGGCGCCCCGGTCAACACCCCGGGGGGCGAATTCTTTCCCAGCACCACCCGCGACGGCACCCTGTATTTCACCGGCCCCGACGCGGACGGCAAAGGCGAGGCCATCTACCGCAGCCGCTGGGTCGAGGGGAAGTACGCCGTTCCGGAGAAGATGCCGCCGCAGATCAATGCCGGCCAGGCCCGCTACAACGCCTGGTTCTCCCCGGACGGCAGCCTGGCCATCGTCCCGGCCTGGGGCCTGCCGGGCAGCATGGGCGGCTGCGACTACTACGCGGTGTTCCGCAACGCCGACGACACCTGGAGCGAGCCGGTCAACCTGGGCGCGGCGATCAACACGCCGGCCAGCGACGAGCATTCCGCCTGCCTCTCGCCGGACGGCAAGTACCTGTTCTTCATGTCGCCGCGCCTGCCTGCATCCCTGCCGGCGCGCCTGACCTACGCCGACATCGCCCGCATGCATGTCGAGGGCCCCAACGGCAACCCCGCCATCTATTGGGTCGACGCCGCCTTCATCGGGAAGCTGCGCCCCACGACGGCCGGGAAGTAACTGGACATAAAAGGAAAAAGTAAAAAGGTAAAAGGTAAAAGTAAAGCAAGAAAACGGCTCGTTGATGCGGTTACCGTGCGCCGTCCGCCGCGGCGGTCACGTCTGTGCTGCCGGCCGTTCGCCAAGTTCCGTTCATTGCTGCTGCTACCACTATCACTATATTGTTTATTGAGTTTCTTGCCGACACTGTCACTGACACTGACACTCATAAGGTAAAAGTAAAAAGGTAAAAGGTAAAAGTCAAAAAAGAGCGCGGCTATTGCCCGCTACTACCACTACCACTATCACTATCACTACTTCTTCAATTCTTTATACACCGCCTCGATGTTCAGCGGCAGCAGCCGCTCGCGCTCGAAGCCCTTCCAGGCGGGCAGCGGGGCCATTTTTTTCGCCTCTTCCAGGCTCTTGCCGGCGGCGATGGCGCCCTTGACCGCTTCGCGCAGCTCGGACAGGTAGGCGGCCATCTTCAGGAGCCCGGGCTTGTCGGTGAGCCGGCCATGGCCGGGGATGACCTTCTCGACGTCCCAGGAAGAGACCACCTTGAGCGCAGTGATCCAGTTGGCGGTGTCGGCGCCGGCCTCGACGCCGATGTAGGGATAGCTGCCGGCGAAAAGCAGGTCTCCCGCGTGCAGGACCTTGAGCCCGGGGAAATGGACCAGCGAGTCGCCGTCGGTGTGGGCGCGGCCAAGATGGACGACCTCGACCTCCTGGCCGCCCAGGAAGACGCTCAGCTTCGTCTGAAAAGTGACGCCCGGGTAGACGAAGCGCAGGGCCTGCAGCTCGGCGAACTCCGATTCCAGCGTCTTGAGGCGCTCCTCCTCCTGCTTGAGGTCCTTGGCCCGCTTTTTCCGCAGCGTATCGACCTTGAGCTTCTGGGCGGCGATCATCTCGGGCATCTGCTTTTCCATCATGCCGCGCAGGCGCGGCTCGTTGAGGCGGCGCATGTTGTCGGCGGTGTTCTGCTGGGCGATGATCACCGTCGTCGCCGGATACGCCTGCAGCCCGAAGGTATGGTCGCCGTGGTAATGGGTGAGGATGAGAAAGCGGATCAGCTTGTCGGTGACCTTGGCGATCTCCTCCACGATGCGCTTGCCTTCCTCCGGCGTCGTGCCCGAATCGACCACCAGGACGCCCTCGTCCGTGACCAGGAAGGAGACGTTGCCGCCTTCCAGACCTTCCATGAGATAGAGGCCGCCGGTTACCGGCACGGCCTTGACCGCGGCCGGCGCCGCATTCTGGGCGCCGAGCAACGCGCCAAGCAGAAGCAGGCCGGCGCCAATGAAACAAAAATGAGGTCTTTTCATATCGCTGTCCTCCTTTCCATGCCTGGTCCCTTCGCCGCGGAAGCCGCTCCCGGCGAAGCCGACTATTTTTTGACCGGGACGACGATCAGCGTGCGGCACTCCTCGGGCCGGGTGTCGGACGGGTCGTCCAGGTACGACTCGCAGATAGGCCCGCACACGGCGTAGCCGCTTTGGGCGATGAACTGCATCAGCGGCGGATAGGCGGCGCTGACGCCGGCGTAGGGCCCTTTGTAGATGACCTCGGCCACCGTGGTGTGCCGGTACTCCCCTTTCTTCAGGGGCGGCGCCACCTTGTCTTGGGCGCCGACCGGCAGGCAGACGTCCCAACGCAGTTCCTCGGCCTTGAGCTGTCCGGGGGAGTTGTAATAGATGAGGCAGGGGCCGTCCAGCGGCTCCAGCTTCTGCTTGTCCGCCTCGGCCATCAGCTCGCCGAGCTTGGCGGGGATCTGCTCGTAGGGCCCCAGGCATTCCAGCGCCGCGTAGGTGAAATTCTCGCCCAGATCGCGGATGCGCGGCGGCGTCTGCGCCGCGAGGCCGCAAACGAGCGAGAAGATCACGATCGTCACTGCGATTTTTTTCATGCATCCTCCTCGAACATGCTAGGAGTTCCCCAGCGTCTTGTCAACCCGCATTGAGACCTGCACAACGGAGCTCTATGTGTTTGTGTTAGTGTTTGTGTTAGCAGCAGCAATAAAATGAAGCTCAGGGAAGACAAAGGGAAAGCAGAGGGAAGAATGAGGGAAGAGAGAGTGGGAAAAGCCCTGTCATAACTTATTTCCCACTTTGTCTTCCCTCCCCTTTTCTTAGGTCTTCATGCTTTCAACAATCGAGCGAGTGCTTTCCTCGTCACTTGTTACTTGTCACTCGTCACTTAGTTGGGAGGCATCTTGCCGTCCGCCGTCAACCGTGCGCCAAGAATATGTTTTATCCGCTTTTCGAGCTCGAGATCTTCTCTGCGAAATCGAGGAATTCCTTGGGCGGCTTGATGATGAAGACGCCAAGCTTGCCCTTCTTGTCGCGGGCGGCGCCCGGGTCGATGCTCCAGCGCACGCTGCCCTTCATGGCGACCGGCTTGCCCTCGATCTCCATGACCACGCCGATCTCCTTGTAGGTGGGGATGAAGTGGCTGATGGTCACCGAGATGCCGGTGGAGGAGACGTCGAGCAGCTTGCAGCTGAAGCTGCGCTCGCCGTCACGGATCACCACTTCCTTTCGTTCATCCTTGCGGCGCGAATCCCGGTCCCTCATCTGGCCCTCCGCTTGAGTGAAGCCAATGTAGCACAAAAAAAAACTCAAGGGAAGAGAGAGGGAAGAATGAGGGAAGAGAGAGGGAAGAGTGAGTGGGAAGAGCCCTTTCAGAACCTTTTTCCCACTTTGTTTCTCCTCTGCCTTTTCCTATCTCTTCCCTACCTCTTCCCTGGAGATCATCTTGCCGGCATGAGATATTTCACGGCCAGCCTTATTTAATTCCCTGGGAGAGAAAAAGGAGAGTGCCATCATGACGAAAAGAGCGATCCTGGCCGCTTTCTGCGCGGTATTGCTGGCCGGTTTCCTGGCCGCCGACAAAGCGACCACCGTGGACCAGTCGAAATGCCCGGTGGGCAAGATGAAGTTCAATGGCGGCATTTATTTCGGGACGTCCTCCACTGGACGCGTGGACCTGTACATGTCAACGGTTTACGTGTGGAAGGGCACTGTCGCCGCGCCGGGCGGGACGATGACCCTGATGGGGAGCAGGGCGAGGAGCGACGGCAACCGCTATATACTCACGATAAACCGGATCACGATCGCCGCGGGTGACCCGGTCATCATGACCTTTCAGCCGCCATGGACCGGCCTGCCGCTGTACACGGCGACGATCGCGGCGCCGGTCTTCATCCGCTATTTATCCCCGGCCAACGAGGCCATTGTCCGCCTGAGCGCCGTGGGGAGCCTGCCGATCATCTGGAGCGGCGGCACGCCCCCGTATGTGCTGAACATCAGGCAGCTCGATCCCGAACGCTCCGTTTTCAACCTGAGGGGGATCGCCGGCACCCGCGTGGACGTGCCTTTGCGAACCTTCGCCCCGGCCAGGCGCTACCACGTGACCGTATACGACGCCGGGAGGCGATTCGTTTTCGACCGCGACGTCGATCCGGCTACCGACCTGTATCTGAACCAGACGACCAGCCTGTTCTTCAACACCAACTGAGGCGGGCCGCCGGATGGGCGCTGTCATAGCTCCAGGCGGACCGTGTCGATGCGCGCCGGGTCGCAGGTGCTCTGCTTGTACTTGCTCTCATCGATGGCCAGGTAGCGGTGGCGCCGGCGGCGGGTTCCGTTGTTAGATTCAGCAGCGGAGCTGTCCTGCCGTCATAGTTGGCTCTGTGGAGAGGGGAACATGAAGCTCGCAAAACGGAGGGGGACGCGTCTTGCCGCCTGGGTCGCCGGGCTGTACCTCATCGCCTGCGGCACCTTGCCGGCGCGGACGGAAAAACCGGGGGCGACGATCGTCGCGCATGCAACGGACGGCCGGATCGTGCAGGGCGAGCTGCTGTCGGTCGGCAACGGCGAGATCGAGGTGCTGGTCAAAAGCGAAGCCGCCAAGGTGCGGCTGCGCCTCGATGAACTAGACCGCCTGCGCATCAAAAAAAAGGACCGCACGCTGAAGGGCCTGGGCACCGGGCTGCTGATCGGCGGCGGGCTGGGCTTAGGGCTCGGCTTGAGCGTAAAGGATGATCACTCGGGCGGGATGATGAACATGAACTCGGGCAATATGGCGGCGATTGGCGCGATCATGCTCGGCGGGGCCTTCGGCCTGATCGGAGCGTTGGACGGAGCGATCCGCAGCAGCGATGAGACCATCCGCCTGAAGGACCATGCGCCCGACAAGGTGGCGGCGGCCGAAGCCAAGCTGGCGAAGTACGCCCGCTTCGGCTATCGCAGAGCTGTCATAGCTCAGTGACGAGTAACGAGTGACAAGTGATGATAAAGAGCCATGGCGCGAACTCTCGCCTTTTCTTTTCACTTAATACCTTTCACTGTTCACTAAACAAATGGTGTCAGTGCCTTCTAGAACGACCAGCCCCTAACTAGAAATCTTATGCACCCAAGCGAATTGGCTTTCTTTACGTCGGACGTCGAACTTCGAACGTCGAACCTTGAAGCATCTGAAAGCTCTGTCTTCCCTTGAGACCTCTAAAGCTCGATCATGGCCATGTCAATGAGCTGTGGGTCGCAGGTGCCGAGCTTGTACTTCTCCTGGGCGACGGCCAGGTAACGGGGCAGCGGCAGGGCGGCGAGGCCCTCGGCCTTCCGTTTCTCGTTGATCACGCCGATGGCCGCCGTCTCCACGGCCAGCGGGTCGCGGCCCAGGACGATCCCGGCCCAGTACCAGGGAACGCCGCGGCGGTAGGTGGCGCGCAGCCCGGTGACCATATTGAGCACGGTCTTGCTGCGGATCGCCGGCCGGGCGCATACGCCGGCCAGGAAGTCATAGTCGCCGTGGCACTTGGGCATGTCGGCCGGCACCAGGGAGCCGATATGGTTTTTCAGCAACAGGCTGACAATGAGGTCCTTTTCGTCCACCGTCTTCATGGAGGCGAGGTTGATCACCTTGGTGGCGTCGCGGACGAGGATGTTGGTCAGGCGCTGGGCCTCGTCGAAGCCGCCCTGCCCGGTCGAGACGACACGGACGCCGGCGAGCGGGGAGTCCAGCAGCCCGGCTTCGCGCAGGGCGCCGGCGTCGTTGTCGTAGACCAAGATCCGGTTTGCGGGCACGACTGCCTGCAGGCTGCGGCAGAGCGCCGCCACCAGCTCCGGCTTGGGGCTGAGGGAGACGGTCCAGTTGTTGCAGTTCACCTTGACCGCCACGGTGTCTCCCGCGACGATGCCCAGCGCCTTCCAGGCCTCGGCGGCCGTCTTGGCGCCTGTCAGCTCCAGCAGGGCGCGGTCGAACAGGCGGGCGGCCTCGGCCGCGTTGCACTGGTCGCGGCCGTCGATGGCCTTGGGGTTGCGCGCCAGCACAACGCGCGTTTTAGCCGCCGGCGCGTCGGCGGCGAAGAGCCCGGCGCCCAGGGCGGGCAGCAGGACGACGAGAACGGCCGCCAGGGCAGCCAAACGGAACAGCGTGCGTTTTTTGCTCATTTCGGCTTCTCCTCCACCAGTTTTATGACCTCGACGGCGAAGCGGTCCAGAAGGGTGCTTTGCCCGTCGTCGTTGATATGAAGATAAACAATATGCGGGCCGATCGGGAAGTACGTGTAATAGTCGGGCGGGTAACGGAAGATTCGGCCACTTTGGGCGAAAGGCGCCCCGGAGCCGCCGGCGGGGCAGATCCGGTCGTCGGCGAGGGCCGACCGCGCCTGCTCCGCCGTGCCCATCACGAACACGTCCAGGGTGATTGCCAGCCCGCCGTCGCCGGCGTACTCGGCGTGGAACATCTCCAGGTAGCCGTGCTCCAGCCAGGCGACGCCGCCGCCGTCCATGTAATCGAAGATCGAGCCGTCCTTGAGCTTATTCTCGGCCGTGCCGAAGAACTGGGGGGGCGTGGAGGGAGTGAAAGCCGCCGGAGCGAGCCGCTCCAGGCGGGAGAAAAGCGTCTCGGCCTGGGCTCCGGCATCCGCGGCCAGGGGAAATGAGCCGATCACGGCCAGGAGCGACAGCAGGATGACGGTCTTTTTCATTCCTCGGGCCTCCTTGCCCTGGAAACGGCGTTAATCTTAAGACGCATGGCCCCCCCAGGATGTTTCATCGGCGCCTTTGAGAGCGTGGCAACCTCCCATAACGGTAGCGAAAGCAGTTGAAAAATTCAAATATTTGAACATTTCAACCGCAATTTGGTGTAAGGAAAAGCAACAACTCTGTGTCAGTGTCAGCAAGAAGGGAATAGGGATATAGAGATAGAGGGATAAAGGGGTAGAGCAAGAAACGGCCCTGGGAGATTGCTTTCATAGCCGCTGCTTTTTCTCTTTCCCACTTTACCTCTCTACCACTGAGTATCTTGTCATTGCTTGCAAGAACGATCCGCCCTTAACCAGAAATCTTCAGCACCCAAGCGAATTGGCTTTCGTTACGTCTTATCCCTCTCGGGGGTTTGCCCCCTCGGGGACGCCGCCCCTTGCGGGGCCGGCAGACCCACTCGGGGTAAACCCCTCGGGGACGCCGCCCCTTGCGGGGCCGGCAGCGTCTGATGTCGAACTTCGAACGTCGAACCTCAGGTATCCTTAAAGCCTCCAGAGGTAAGACGCCTTGAAGAAAAGCCCGCGCTTCATCTCCAGGAAGCGGTCGCCCGGCCGGTACTCGCCTTCCTCCCACTCGGTTTTCTCGTAGAGCGAGCCGTAGCCCAGCTGGATGACGGTGCCGGGGATATAGGTGAACGAGAGCAGCAGGTCGGTCAGCAGCTTGCAGCGGTAGTCGTTGTACTCGACGACGCCGCGGAAGAACAGGTACTTGTTGGCCTGGAAGCTGAGCTTGTTGCGCAGGATGGCGTAGTCGTAGACCTTCGCGCCGCCGGCCCTGGCGAACAGGTCGGCGTAGGTGAGGCGCAGCTCCCAGTCGAGCTTCTCGTGGGGCAGCCAGCGGAAGACGCCGGAGACCGTATCGCCGAATCCCTGGAACGGCTCCGCCACGTAGCGGACCAGGTTGCCGCGGCGGAAGGCGAGATAGAGGTACAGCTTCTTGTTCAGCCAGCTGCTGCCGTAGATGCGCCAGGCGCTGACGTCGAAGCGCTGGCCGAGGAACACCTCGCTGGCCGCCCAGCCCTCCAAGGTCAGGTTGGCGTTCCCCGGCAGCAGCAGGTCGACGCCGATCCGGGCCAGCCCCTCGTTCATGCGGTACTCGAGGTCGCGGTAGGCGCCGCCGGCGAAGCGGGGCCTGATCCTGCGCAACGGGCCCGACTTGGGATAGATCATGGGGATGACCATGCACTCGACGCCGGCCAGGCCGCCGCGGGTGAGGTAGCCGCTCTCGCTGGCGAAGCCGCGGTCGATGAGGAAGGCCCCGGTCCCGAGGTCGAGGTCGCGCGTCGAGTGGGTGAAGTATGCGTCCAGGGCCAGCCCCTCCGTCCTCGGCGTCAGCGGGTTGTCGGTGAACGAGGCGAAGCCATGCAGGCTGAGCATCTTGGACGGCGAGAGCCGCAGCTGGCCGTCGAGGCCGGCCACGCGGTTGTAGTCGCTTCCCTGCTCGCGGCCGGTGTAGAACGCTCCCAGGTAGCCGTCCCCGCTCAGCGCCCGCTTGTAGCGCAGGATGGTGAAGGCGGCGTTGTCCGCCCCCGACGCCGCGTGCAGGGGATCGTCCGCGGCCTCGTCGACGGCGAAGACGGCCGCCAGGGTGTTGCGGCCGTCCAGCTTGCCCGACAGCTTGAACCCCAGCAGCGGGTCGATGATGCGCCGGGTGTACACCGCGTACATGAACGGGCTCGATCCCGCCAGCTGGAAGATCTCGCTGCCCTCCAGGAAGAAGGGGCGCTTCTCGGTGAAGTACAGGTCGCTGCGCAGGTTGGCGTCCACCTGGCCGGCATCCGACTCGACCTGGCTGAAGTCGGGGTTCCAGGCCAGGTCGAGGACCAGCTTCGAGCTCAATCCCAGCTTGCCGGTGACGCCGAGCTCGCCCTGCGACCGGCTGCGCCGCAGGCTCCCTTCCTCCTGCTCGTGCTTGAGGTCATAGACGACGGAGGGAAGCAGCTCCACCAGCGTGGAACGGCGGACGTCGCGCAGCTCGAGCGGCCGCATCTGCGACAGGAAGGCGTAGCCCTTGGCCGGGTCCATCTCCGGGAAGGAGCCGTGCTCGGTGGTGCGGCTGATATAGCGCTCGATGAACACGGCCATCTCCACGCGCTCGCGGCCGGCGTAGCGGATGCTCTTGAAGGGGATGGCGATCTCGACCGCGTAGCCGTCGTCCAGGAGCCGGCCGGCGCTGGACCAGACGAAGTCGGCGCTGAAGTCCTCGTTGTTGCTGGCGTAGCGGCTGTCGCCCTGGATGCCCAGCGGGTTGACGTAGAAGGCGTAGAGCGCCTGCTGGTCGTTGAAGCTGTCGAGATTGACGCAGACGAAGTCGTCGGTCATGATCGTGTCGCGGCTGGCCATGGTGGCCTTGATCCGCTCCGGCGAGCGGTCATGGCAGCGGAAGGCGAAATAGATGTGCGCCTCGTCGTAGGCCATCCAGGCTGATGTCGTCTCCGACAGGTCCTTGCCGAAGTCGGGGATGAAGGTCTTGAAGACCGAGAGCTCCTGCGCCTGCTTCCAGACGTCGTCGTCGAGCACGCCGTCGATGACCGGCGGCTTCTCCACCCTCGCCGGCTTGAGGAATTCGGTCGCCATGAGGCGGGGGGACAGCAGCAGGCATATGAACAACGGCAGCAGTGCGGATGTTTTCACGTTACCACCTTTGCCCGCTTATACGCCCCATGGCTGGTCCCGGTTCTGAAAATGCCGGCCAATGGCCCTCTGAACGTGATCGAGAACAGAAAAATCCAATCGTTTGAACTTCCATGGCGGTTACGAGTTGCGGATCACGATGACTCGATCTATGGCTGTTACTCGTCACTCGTCACGCGTCACGATCGATCGTTGTTGTGCTGTGGCCGTGCGCCGTCAGCCGTTTGCCGTATGCCGAGATCGGGGAGCCGGTTCGGGAATCCCGCGCGCCACTCCATGCCAGAAGCCGCCCAGCAAGAAGGCGAACAGGGGGTGCAGCCGCAGCGGCAGGGCGCCGGCTGCGAGGGCGGCCAGGCTCAGCAGGGCCGAGGCGATCCCCTTGGTCGAGCGGTAGATCAGGGCATCGATGGTCAGCTTGGCGCGGTAGCGGGCCGTGAACGGCAGGGGGATGTAGAGGACTTCCTTGGAGGCGCGGAAGACGGAATAGTCGACCGTCTTGGAGAGGAAAAAGGCGGCGCCCAGGACCGGCAGGACGGGGAGGAAGACCCCGACCAGGGCGGCGGCGCCGTAGAGCAGGGGGATGGCGGCCAGGATCGGGCGCAGGGGGAAGCGGCGCAGCAGCCAGGGGCAGAGCCCCAGCTGCAGCACGAAGGCCACGGCGTTGACCCCGCCCCAGAAGAAGCCGAGGAAGGCGGTGCGCGGGTCCTGCAGCGGCATGGCGGCCTGCAGGCTGCGGTGGAAGGCGATGTCGAAGAGGACCGAGATCGACTGGCTGGCGAAGACCATCAGCGCCAGCCGCTTGAGGGTCGGATCGGCGCGCAGCACGTCCCAGGCGAAATAATCGGCGAAGTTGTCGGGCTGGCGGTCGGCGGCGGTGCGCTCGGGACGGGCCTGGCGGAAGGCGCGGCGGCTGAGCAGGACCGCGGCGGCGGTCAGGGCGGCGGCGCTGACGGCGATCCACTCCGAGCCGATGCGCTCCGACAGCATGCCGGTGAGCAGGCCGCCCAGGACCGAGCCGGTGGTGGAGATGGCGATGATGACGCCGTTCCAGCGCTTGCCGTCGTCGGTGGAGAACTGGCTGTTGATGAAGGCCCAGGACTGCTCGACGATCAGCACGATGTAGGCCTGCGCGAAGACATAGAGGGCGAAGGCGCTGCCGGGGACATGATGGCGGGCGCCGAGGGCGGCGGCGGCCAGCACCAGACCCGAGCCGACCAGGGTGATGGAGTAGGTGGCCGCGGGGCCGAAGTGGCGGAGCAGCCAGCTGACCAGGAAGGTGAGGGCGATCATGGACAGCGGCACCAGGATCAGCGCCTCGGGCAGCCGGCCGGCGCCGTGCTGGGCCAGGAAGACGGACGAGGCGGCCGAGCGCACCATCTCGTAGCCCATCAGCGCCAGGGTGGCGGCCAGGGTCAGCGTCAGGGCCGAAGGCAGAAGCTTGGGACGGGAAGGCATCAGTGCATTGTAGCACAGAAGAGGTTCTGGGCGTACGGCGCCCGGCATACGGTGAGATCAGAAGCTATCGTGACGAGTGACACGTGACGCGTGACGAGTAACAGCGCCAGGACGATCTAACGTGATTCGTCATTCGTGAATCGTGATTCGTAACAGCCAAGGGATGAACTGGGTATACGGTACACGGTGGACGGTGGACGGCAACAGCAAATGAACGATGCAGATCAATGGAATGGCTTCACCGTAAACCGTACACCGTATGCCGTCAGCCAAGGTCTACTTTTACTTTCCAGGCTACTTGTGCTGACGGAACAGCCACTCCACCAGCGCCGGCTCGGTGTAGGCCCACATGAAGACGTTGTGTTCGACGCCGGGGTACTCGGTGTAGAGGGGCTTGCCGCCCAGCCTGCGCAGCCCGGCGATGATCCGCCGGGCCGTCTCCACCGGCTCGATCTCGTCCCTCTCGCCGTGAAAGCACCAGATCGGTGTCCCGACCATCTTCGCCAGGGTGTCGGGGTGGGCGCGGCCGCAGACCGGGACGCCGGCGGCGAAGACCTCGGGCCACTGGGCCAGGACGTGCCACGTCCCGGCGCCGCCCATCGACTGGCCGGTGACGTAGATCCGCTTGCGGTCGACCGGGAATTCGCCGCAGAGCTTTTCCACGATGTCGACGGCCAGTTGGTCGAAGCCCGGGCCGAGGAGGATCTCCGGCAGCTGGCCCTCGCGCAGCCGCACCGGCGGCCAGTTGCGGTCCGACTGCGGTGCCACGATGAAGCACGGGTGGCGGCGCTGGTTCTCCGGCAGCGCCCAGACCAGGCCGCCGAACCAGTTGGCGCGGTCGAGCTGCTTCACGTTGTCGGTCCCCGAGCCGCCGGAGCCGTGAAGGAAGAGGACGAGCGGATAGGTACGCCCGGCCTCGATCCTCGGCCGGAACAGGCGGTAGGGCATCGTCTCGCCCTGGGGGTCGCTGTAACTCCGGGCCTCGAACCGCGCGGCCAGGGGCGGGGCCTCTTTCTTGAACCGTTCGATCGGCTCCCAGCGCGCGTCCGACTGCGGGTCGCCCGCAAGCAGCTTCGGCGTCTCCTGGGGAAACGCCCGCCCGGAGCAGGCCAGCGCCGTCAGCACGGCCAGGATCATCATCCCTCGCTTCATCCTGAACCTCCTCTCCCAAGGATCGGATGCGAACATACTGTAGACGCGCGAGACGGGAAAAAATGCCGCTCTGGAAACCATATGAACCGGCAGCGGGAGTGATGGGCGATGGGCAACGGCACGAGGACGATCGGTCGCAATTCATGAAGTAAATCGGCATACGGTTTACGGCGAACGGCTTACGGCAAAGCCTTGACATTGAACTGGATCGTTCAGTTGCTGCTGCCGGATGCCGTACGCCGTCTGCCGTACGCCATTAATTCTTGATCTTGTGCAGCAGCCAGGCCATGTTCCGGCCCAGGTCGCGCATGATCTCCATCCCCTCGTCGTCGCCGGCCACCTCGCCGATGTTGCGACCGACGCCGATGTTCCAGTAGCTGGAGCCGGGGACGATCATCTCCGATATCAGGAAGAAGTGGTTGAGGGTGTCGAAGGCGTGGATGGCGCCCGAGCGCCGCACCGCCACCACGGCGGCGCCGGCCTTGCGCCGCAGCATGCCGTCGTTGGCGCCGGCCACCATGCCGGCGCGGTCGATCAGCGCCTTCATCTCGGCCGAAACGTCGGTGTAGTAGGTAGGCGAGGCCAGGATGATGCCGTCGGCGCGGGACATCCTGGCGATGCACTCGTTGACGAAGTCGTCGTCCCAGGAGCAGAGGCCGTTCTTTTTCTCGAAGCAGGCGTAGCAGGCGCGGCAGCCGTGCAGGCTCTTGCCGGCCAGCTGCACGAGCTCGGTCCCGATGCCGGCCGCCTGCAGCTCCTTGAATGCCTCGCGCACCAGGATGGCGGTGTTGCCCTCCAGGCGCGCCGATCCGTTGAAAGCGATGACGTTCATAGGGCTATTATAAAAGAAACAATGATCTACAGGGAAGAGAGAGGGAAGAAAGAGGGAAAGGCAGAGGGAAGACAAAGTGGGAAAGCAGATCTGTCCAAACTAACTTTCAGAAGCGGGTAGGACTGAAGCACCAAGTCCCAAGCACCAAATTCCAAATAAGCACCAAGCACCAATGTCCAAATGACCAAAACGAATAGTGAACGCACTCGTTTATGGAATTGCTGCCCAATTCCCGGTAGTGGCAGCGGATCGCTCGAGAGCCTTCGTTTGGGTCATTGGAATTTGGAACTTGGAATTTGTTTGGAATTTGGTGCTTGGTGCTTGGAATTTTAGTCTTACGCGCGCCCAACCTTCTTTGAAAACCGGAATTGCCTAGTCCCAAAACCTTTTATCGTACTGATTGTCTATCTAAAAAGCGATTTGTTTTGGACAGCAATGGTGGGAAAGAGGTTCTGAAAGGGCTTTTCCCGCTCTCTCTTCCCTTACTCTTCCCTTTGTCTTTCCCTCTGCCTTCCCTGAGTTCGCTCCTAAGGCATGCGCACGAGCGTGATGCCGATCGACGCCGCCTCGCCCTTGAGCGGGAAGTGGCGCAGCACCGCGAGCGTCCGCGTGTCGACGACATAGACGCCGCCCTCCTTGGTCCCGCCCCAGCAGGAGACGACCAGGCGGCCGCCCGCCTCGTCCAGGGCGCAATGGATGGGGTTGAGGCGCAGCCCCTTGATCTCGGCGGCGACCTTCCCCGCGGCCAGGTCGACCACGGCCACGGTCTCGCCGTCGACCAGGCAGACGTAGGCGCGGCTGCGGGCGCGATCGAGGACGAAGTCGAACGGCGAGCCGTTCAGCGGGATGCGGCCGACGACCTCGCGCTTCAGGATGTCCACGACGAGCAGCTGGCGCGCCTGCATGTCGCTCACGTAGCACAGGTTCGCCTCGGCGGCGAAATGGATGTCCAGCGGGTGGCTGATCCCCTCGTTCGCGGCGCCCGCGTCCCAGTCGGCGCCGGGGCTTTTCCCCAGGTGGATGGCGTAGATGCCGGTCTTGGCGTCGCGGCCGGGATCCTCCAGGTCGTAGACGTACAGGTCGGCGCTCTTGCGGTTGGTGGCCGCCAGCCATTTGCCGTCGGCGGAAATGTCGACGTGCACCGGGATCAGCCCGGCGGGGAACTCGAAGACCGGGTCGAGGGTCACGGCGTCCAGGGCGTCGACGCGATGGCGGTTCTCGTCGGCGATGTAGATGCGGCTGCGCCGGGCGTCATGGACGAAGCCCGAGGGCATGCCGGGACCGGGGAAGGGGACGCGCTTCAGGACCCGCTCGCTTCGCAGGTCAAAGAGCACCATGGCGTCGTCGTCCTCGCGGCGCTCGTAGTTGTGCAGCGTCACCAGCAGCTTCTCCGGATCGGAGGGGTACAGGGCGGAGAAAAGGGGGTAGCGGCCCAGCTCCAGCCGCCTGGGCTCCTGGTCGCCGTCGAGGTCGATGACCGAGACCGAGTGGCTCATGATGTTCTGGACATAGGCCAGCAGGTGGGACTTGCTCCCTGCGGCGGCCATGGACGGATGACAGGCGATGAACAGGAGCAGCAGCGGGATCGCTTTCCTATTGGTTCCCATGGCCGGGTTATAGCCCAGTGGCAGAGGAATGACAATAGCTCAGGGTACAGGGGATAGGGTACAGGAAAGAAGAACAAGTGCAGACCTTGGTGGACGGTATACGGTGTACGGTTTACGCTAAAGCCGTACTATTGATCTGCATCGTTCATTTGCTGTTGCCGTCTACCGTCAACCGTGTACCGGATACCCAGTGTATCCCTTGGCTGCTACGAATCACGAATGACGAATCACGATAGGGTGTCCTGGCGCTGTTACTCGTCGATTAATAAAGGCGGCGCCGGCGATCGATCGCCGGCGCCGCCCGGAAATGCCGCGGGGAACGCTAGTTGATGGTGAACGAGCCGCTGTAGCCGTCGACCAGGTTGTC
>DAHVOV010000208.1 GCA_027318645.1 Candidatus Aminicenantota bacterium | reverse complement strand
TGCTCCCCCTGCTCCTGGCGCCGGGCCGGCCGCTGCAGCTGCTACTGGCGGCCTGGCTGGGCTCGCTGGGGTTCCTGGCCGGCACGGTCCTGCCGCTGGGGCTGCGCCTGGCCGGCCGGGACCAGGCAGGGGCGGCGGCGGGCTTCCTGAACGCCGGCGACTACCTGGGCGGGGCCGTCGGCTCCATGCTCATGGCCTCCTTCTGCCTGCCCCTGCTGGGGACCGTTTCCAGCCTGCTGCTGGTCTCCCTGCCGGCGATCGTGGCCGGCGCGCTCCTGGCGATGCGCACCGGCCGGGAACAGGGGAAAGGGGAAAAGGCCTGAGCGGGCCTACAGGGCGGGGGCGGCCGCCTTCATGTCGCCGAGGATGCGCAGCGACTCCTCGATGACCGGGTCCTGGCAGAGGTCGGCGAGCCATTCCTTGCGCTTGGCCTCGTCGCCGGCCTCCGGGCCCTCGCCGGCGGCGACGGCGTGCAGGTAGGGGAACGGCGTCTCCTCGCTCTTCCGCTCCTCGGCCTGCCGGAACAGGGCGTCCTGCTCGGCCAGGAACTTCTTCAGGTTCAGCGTGGCCTGGGTCTTCTGCCTCTGCTTCCTCAGGGTCTCGACGCTCTCCGCCAGCCGGCGGAAGCGGTCGCTGGCGGCCAGCCGCTGCTGGCTCCGCCGCTGCAGCTCGGCCAGCCCGGTCCGGCCGTCCTTCCATTCGCTGAAGCTGAGCGAGGGGACCGTGTCCCAGGGCAGGGAGTTCTTCTGGCTCTTCTCCCCCACCTCCAGGTAGGCATAGAGGTCGGGAAGGAGGATGTCGGGAACGACCCCCTGGTACTGGGTGGAACCGCCGGTGATGCGGTAATATTTCTGCACGGTGAGGGTCAGGGCGCCCAGCGGCTTCAGGCGGGCCATGTCGGGCGCCAGGTAGCGGTCGAGGTCGAGCATGACCTGCACCGTCCCCTTGCCGAAGGTGTGGTCGCCGACCACCACGGCGCGGCGGTAGTCCTGCAGGGCGGCGGCGACGATCTCCGAGGCCGAGGCGCTGAACGAGTTGACCAGGACCACCAGCGGGCCGTCCCAGCTGATCTCGCCGTCGCGGTCCTCGTAGACCTGCGGCGCCGAGTGCCGGTCCTTCACCTGCACCACCGGCCCCTTCTCGATGAAGAGCCCCGACGTGCGCACCGCGTCTTCGAGGGCGCCGCCGCCGTTGCCGCGCAGGTCGAGGACGATCCCCTCCACGCCGCGGCCGGCCAGGCGCCGCACCTCCCGGCCCACGTCGTCGGCGGCGTTGCGGCCGTTGGCGCGGTTGAAGTCATGGTAGAAGCGCGGCAGGTAGACGTAGCCGAACGAGCGCTTCAGCTGGTCGTCGGTCAGGACGGCCGAGCGGGCGTACGTCTCCTGCAGCTCGACGACGTTGCGCACCAGGGAGACAGTCAGGATGCGGCCGTCGGGCTTGCGCACGGTCAGGCGCACCGAGCTCCCCTTGCGCCCGCGCACCAGGCGGGCGGCGTCGGACACGCTCATGCCCACGACGTCGACCGGCTCCTCGCCGCCCTGGCCCACCTTGAGGATGACGTCCTCCGCCTTGAGGATGCCCTGGATCCAGGCCGGGCTGCCGGGAATGATCTCGAATATCTTGACGAAGCCGTCGTCCTCGCCCAGCAGGGCGCCGATGCCCTCCAGCGTCCCCGACATCTCGATGTCGAAGTCCTCCTTGGCCCGCGGCGGGAAGTACTGGCTGTGGGGATCGAAGCTGGCGGTCAGGGAATTGAAGAACAGCGACTGCATCTCCTCCGAGCGCTCCCGGAGCAGCCGGGAGAAGAGGCGCTCGACGCTGCGGCCCACCGCCTGCCTGGCCTTGGCCTCGAGCGCGGGGGAGAACGGGGCCGCCTCGGGCGGCGGGCCGTTCTCCCTGGCGCCGGCGGCCCCGGCGGCGGGCGTTTTCAGGGCGGTCTTCTGCAGGTTGATGTACTGGGTCAGGGTGAGGTACTTCAGCCACTTGCGCCACCAGGCGCGAAGCTCGCCGAGGTCGCGGCAGGTGCCGCGCTTGTCAGGGTCCAGCTCGATCTGCTCGTCGATGGTGAAGTCGAAGGGCTTGGCCAGGGTCTCGCGGGCGAAGCCCTGGGCCTGCTGCACCCGCTGGACCAGCAGCTGCCGGCCCAGGCGCGTCAGGGCGAAGTCGCCGGCCTGCAGCTCGTCGTCGATCTTGTCCGCGTAGCCCCGGAGCGCCTCCAGGTCGGCCTGCACCAGGAAGTTCCGGCCGTTGTCCAGGTAGCGCGTGTACTGGGCGAAGCTCCTGGCGGAGAAGTCGTCGTCGATCTTCATGCCGCTGTAGTGCCAGTTGGCGAGCCAGTTGGCGATCATCTTGCCCAGCACTTTCTCGCGCTCGGGGTCCGGGGAGCCGGGCCGCAGGGCGCCCGACAGGAGCAGGGTGAGCAGCAGGACCAGGAAGAGCTTGCCTTTCATGGGGTGTCCTCAGCCGATATATACGATTGTAGCGCGGATTTCGCCCAAAAACAAGGGAACAAAACTAACTAGAGTGACAAGTGACAAGTAACAAGTGACGAGGAAGAAGAACTGCAAAAGGCCTGTCCTTGCGGCTCCTTGTCACTCGTCACTCGTCACTCGTCACTGAGCTCATTTCATGGACCTAAGAGAGTTCTGTTATAATGAGCCGTGCAGTTCTCAGACCGCTTGCCCGTCGACGAGCACCGCGCCGAGATCGAGCGCGCCGTGGCCGCCAACCCGGTGGTGATCCTCACCGCCGAGACCGGCGCCGGCAAGTCGACGCGCGTGCCCTGGTGGCTGTGGCGCGCGGGCCGGCGCGTCCACGTCACCCAGCCGCGGCGCATCGCCGCCCGCGCCCTCTCCAACTACCTGGCGCGGGAGTCCGGCGTCGCCTGGGGCCGCGAGATCGGCTTCCAGACGGGCCTGGACGCCAACAAGTCGGCGGCCACCACTCTCCTGTACCTGACCGACGGCGTGCAGATGGTGCGCGAGATCCAGGGCCACCGCGACTACGACGTGCTGGTCCTCGACGAGATCCACGAGTGGAACCTGAACCAGGAGGTGCTGGTCGGCCTGGTGCGCAAGTGCCTCGACGAGGGGGTGTACCGGCGCACGGGCAAGCGGGCGCTGATCATGAGCGCCACCCTCAAGGCCAAGCAGATCTCGGCCTTCCTGCACCACGCCCCGGTGATCGAGATCCCGGGGCGCGGCTTCCCGGTCGAGTGCCAGCGCCGCCACCCCTGCTTCCTGCTCCCCGACGCCGCCACCCTGCTGGAGGAGGGCCACAACGTCCTCGTCTTCCAGCCCGGCAAGCAGGAGATCGACGACACCATCGAGGGGCTGAAGGAGCTGCTGGAGCACGACAAGCAGAAGGCGGTCATCCTGCCGCTCCATTCCGAGCTCTCCATCGCCGAGCAGTCGCGGGTGTTCCGCCGCTATCCCCTGCCCAAGGCGGTGGTGGCCACCGACATCGCCCAGACCAGCCTGACCATCGACGACATCGACGCCGTCATCGACAGCGGCATCAAGAAGGAGGTGCGCCTGGTCAGCGGCATCGAGGGGCTGTACCCGGTCGAGATCTCGACCGCCGAGTGCCGGCAGCGCGCCGGCAGCGCCGGCCGCGTGAAGAAGGGCTGGTACATCCTCTGCTCCGAGCGCGGCATGGAGGAGCGCCTCGACTACCCCGAGCCGGAGATCCGCCGCCTCAACCTGGAGAGCGTGGTGCTGCGCATGTTCCAGTGGGGGCTGTCGCCGCTGGAGTTCGCCTTCTTCCACAAGCCCAACCGCAGCCTGGTCCTCAAGGCCATCCAGAACCTGAGGATATTCGGGGCCCTCAACGCCGAGAACCGCGTCAGCGCCGACGGCCGGCGCATGGCCGAGCTGCCGCTTTCCCTGCGCAGCTCCCGCCTGCTGCTCGAGGCCGAGAAGGGCGGGCCGCGCGTCGTCGACCGGGCGCTGAAGGCCATCGCCATCTTCGAGTCCCGCGGCATCGTCAGCAAGGAGTTCGCCGGCGAGTGCTACAATCCCGCCGCGCCCTTCAAGTCCGACCTGCTCAACCAGCTCGACCTGCTGGAGGACCTGCGCCAGAACTCGCGCCTGGTCTCGCGCAAGAAGGCGGCCCTGGCCCGCGAGATCTACCAGGAGCTGGTGCGCCGCCTGCAGCGGCCGCCGGCGCCCGCCAAGGGCGTCCCGCCCCGCCGCGGCGAGGCCCGGCCGGCGACCCGCGGGCCGCTGGGCTGGAACGAGCAGAAGCACCTCTTCCGCGCCATCCTCTCCTGTTTCTGCGACGGCGTCTATTTCAAGGGCGAGGGCGTCTACTGGCGCGAGGGCGAGGAGCGGCAGATCGAGCGCACGTCGATCCTGAACACCGTCCGCCCCGAGATGGCCGCCGGCCTGCCCTTCGACCTGGTCGTGCACCGCGAGGACCCGCGCACCGGCGCCAAGGAGGAGAAGTTCATCCCCCTGCTCACCTTCTGCTCCGAGGTCTCGCTGAAGCAGCTGGAGGAGCTGAAGCCCTTCAGCTACGAAAAGCGCCGCCGCATCGCCCTGGAGAAGGACAAGCTCACAGTCACCGAGGAGGTGTACTTCGGCGGCCGGCTGGTCAGGGCCGCGCCGTCCGAGCCCGACTGGGACCGTCCCGGCGAGACCCAGGCCATCGTCGACCAGGCGCTGGACTGGTTCCAGGGCCACTACGCCACCCTGCCCGGCTGCGGCGAGGTCGAGCGCTGCCGCCGCTGGTACTCCGAGGCCGGCCAGGCGCTCGGCGCCCAGTTCCCGCCCTTCGACGCCGCCCTGCGCGAGTTCCTCTGCCGCGAGCTGCGCCGCAGCCTGAAGATCGACGACCTGCGCTTCTTCTTCCAGTTCCACCCGGCGCTGCAGCGCCTCTCCCTGCGCCAGTTCCTCCCCTTCCGCTGGCTGCGGCGGCTGCGCGAGAAGGGCTGGCCGGCCGCGATCGCGGCGCGCGACATGGAGATCCCCGTCGAGTACCAGGGCGGCCGCCCCTATCTGAAGCTCGATCGCGAGCGGTTCCAGCGCCTGGAAGCGGCCGACATCCGCATGCCCGGCGGCGAGGAGCCGGGCTTCCTCCTCGACAACGAGCGCTTCCCGGGCTGGGCCGAGGCCGCGGCCTGCTTCAACGCCCGCCTGCGCGAGGAGATCTTCGAGCGCAAGTGGCGCGACCAGCGCCGGGAGGCCCAAGTCGGCGACCTGCTCGACATCCCCTTTCCCCTGGCCTTCCAGGGCGGCAACGGCAAGGACAACGCCGTCTTCGAGTTCTACTCGGCGCCGGACCTCGAGGGCGACAAGGTGTTCCTGGTCCACTTCGCCGGCCTCGAGGAGGCGCGCCGCCACTTTCGCTCCGTCGAGAAGGCGTGGGAGGAGCGCAAGTCCCGCCAGCGCAAGGAAGCGGTGGACAACATCTTCCGCAACAAGGGCTGGAAGGTCAAGTGAGCGGCGTGGCGCTCCCCGCAGCGAACGAGAAGGCCCTGGCCCGGCGGGTCAAGGACCACGTCATCGGCCGCCGCCACGAGTTCTTCGCCGTCGTCCACCCGGGCTTCGAGGAAACGGCGCGCCGCGAGCTGGAGGGGCTGGGCATCACCGCCGCTCCCGGCGGCACCGGCGGCGTCGCCTTCTCCGGCCGGCTCGAGGACGCCTGGCGGGCCAACCTGGGCGCCGGCACGGTGAGCCGCGTCCTGATGCGCCTCGCCCGCTTCAAGGCGACCGGCTTCGCCGAGTTCCGCGACCGCGTCGCCGCCTTCCCCTGGGAGCTGCACCTGGGAGACGGAGCGGCGCTGGCTTTCTCGGTCAGCGCCTCGCGTTCGCGGCTCTGGCACGAGGGGCGGCTGGCGGAGGAGGCGGCGCAGGCGGTCTCGGGGCGCCTGGCCGGCTTCGGCAGGCACGCGTGCCTCGGCGGCAAGGACGGGGACGGCGCCGGGCAGCACGTCTTCATCCGCATGGAGGAGAACCGCTGCCTGATCAGCCTGGACAGCAGCGGCGAGCTTCTGTACCGCCGCGGCCGCGGCAAGTTCACCGAGGGGGCGCCGCTGCGCGAGACCCTGGCCTGCGCCATCCTGCGCGCGGCCGGCATCGAGCGTTACCGGACGCTGGTCGACCCCTTCTGCGGCTCGGGCACCTTCGCCCTCGAGGCCGGCGCCGTCTTCCTCGGCCGCCCGGCCGGCGGCGACCGCTCCTTCGCCTTCCAGTCCTGGCCCTCGTTCCGGCCGGCGCGCTTCGCCCACGCCAGGGAGGAGCTGGAAAGGACGATGAGTGAAAAGGCGCCGGACGGGCCGAGGCGGATCTACTGCTCCGACCTCGACGAGAAGGCGGCGACAACGGCCCGGCACAACATCGCCGCGGCCGGCCTGGCCGGCCTGGCCGTGGCCGACCAGGCCGATTTCTTCCGCCTCCACCCGCCGGCCGGCGACCCCGCCGCCGTGCTGCTGGCGATGAACCCGCCCTACGGGGCCCGCCAGCTGCCGGGGACCGACATCGCCTCCCTCTTTCGCCGCATCGGCGAGAAGGTCCGCCGCGACTACGCCGGCTGCGGCTACGCCATCATCGTGCCGGGGCTGGAGAACGAGAAGGCGCTGGGCCTGCCCCACGACAGGAAGATCCTCTTCCACAACGGCGGCATTCCCGTGGCATTGCTGATAAAAGACTCAGTGACGAGTAACAAGTGACAAGTAACAAGGAAGAATCGTACTCGGCGCACGGCGTACGGCGGACGGCGCACGGTCGGAATAAAGCTCCAAATCACAAATCCCAAATTCCAAATAAACACCAAGCACCAATGACCCAATGACCCAATGACCAAAACGAAGAAAAGAAACTAAAAATGGCTATTGTTTTGGACATTGGAATTTGGAGCTTGGAAATTATTTGGGATTTGATGCTTGGAATTTGGATTTTCCTTACCGTCCGCCGTATGCCGTACGCCGTCCGCCAGGCCTCATTTCGTCAACGGCCGCAGTTATGATATATTGCGGGCGATGAAATCGACGCGAACGACGCTCCTTGCCGGCGCCTTGGCGCTGGCCCTGCTCCTCGCGGCCTGCGCGCCGAAAAGAAAGGTCTATGTCGCGCCGAAGCCGCCCGCGATTAAGCCTCCCGTCACGCCGGTGCAGCCGCCTCCCCCGCCGCCGGTCGCCTGGACCACCGCGAACGCCCTGCGGCCTGCCGTTTCGCCGCCCGAGCTGCGCGACGACGAGCCGGCGCAGACGCTGATCGACGCCGTCGACCTCAGCCTGAAGAAATTCGCCGAGATGGACCCGGCCGCGACCGTGAGCTTCGGCGCCGAAGCGGTCCCCCTGGCCCGGGTGACCGCCAGCCTGGCCGATTTCCGCGCCAAGCTGGCCGAGCTGGGGCTCGGCGACGGCTTTTTCCGCTACCTGCGGGAGAACTACGCCTTCTATTCCAGCGCCGCGCCCGAGGTGACCTTCACCGGCTATTACGAGCCGCTGCTGCGCGGCTCGCGCCGCGAGTCGCCCGCATACCCCTAC
>DAHVOV010000198.1 GCA_027318645.1 Candidatus Aminicenantota bacterium | reverse complement strand
CACTACCACTACCACTGTTCTTTTCCATTAAATTGACACCCAAGGCCGGTTCTGCTACAGTTCCTTTTCCCATGAACCCCATGCCGCCGCGCGCTGCGCGCCTCTCACGATGGACCTAGCCACCCTGCTGCTCATCGCCGTCGGCCTCTCCATGGACGCCGTCGCCGTCTCCCTGGCCAGCGGCTGCGCCGGGACGCGCGCCGACGCGCGCCAGGCCATCGCCCTCGCCTCGCTCTTCGGCCTGTTCCAGGCGCTGATGCCCGTCGCCGGCTGGCTGGCCGGCCTGGGCTTCAAGGCGCTGATCGCCCATTTCGACCACTGGCTGGCCTTCCTGCTGCTGGCGCTGATCGGCGGCCGCATGGTCCGCGAGTCGCGCCGCGGGCGCGAGTGCCGCCGCGGGCCGGAACGCATGGGGGCGGCCACGATGCTGGGCCTGGCGCTGGCCACCAGCATCGACGCCCTGGCCGTGGGCCTGAGCTTCTCGGCGCTCGCCGTCGGCATCGTGCGGCCGGCGCTGGTCATCGGCCTGGTGACGTTCGCCCTCTCGCTGCTGGCCGGCATCGCCGGCCGGCGCGTCGGCCCGCGGCTGGGCGAGCGGGCCGAGCTCCTGGGCGGGCTGATCCTGATCGCCATCGGCCTGCGCATCCTGATCGGCCACCTGGCCGGGGGCTGAGCCGTGGCCGCCCGTCCCGTTGCCGGCGCCCGCTTCGCCGGGCTGCGCTCGGCCCTGCGCGCCTTCCGCTATCGCAACTACCGCCTCTACTTCGGCGGCCAGGGCATCTCGCTGACCGGGAGCTGGATGCAGCAGGTGGCCATGGGCTGGCTGGTCTACCGGCTGACCGGCTCGGCGTTCTACCTGGGGATGGTGGCCTTCTTCGCCCAGGTGCCGGTCTTCTTCATGGCGCCGCTGGCCGGCGTGCTGGCCGACCGCTGGGAGCGCATGCACATCATGCTGGCGGCGCAGGTGCTGGCCATGCTCCAGGCCTTCGTCCTGGCCGCGCTGATGTTCACCCACGCCATCGCCGCCTGGCAGCTCGCGCCGCTGGCCTTCTTCCTGGGCGTGGCCAATTCCCTGGACGCGCCGGCGCGGCACTCCATGGTCGTGCAGGTGGTGGAGCGCAAGGAGGACCTGGGCAACGCCATCGCCCTCAACTCGGCCATGTTCAACGGCGCCCGCCTGGTCGGCCCGCCCATCGCCGGCATCATGGTCGGCCTGGTGGGCGAGGGGATATGCTTCCTGCTCAACGGCTTCAGCTACCTGGCGGTGATCTTCGCCCTGCTGGCCATGCGCTTCGCCCCGCGCCAGCGCCAGCGCCCGGTCAGCGGCTTCTGGCCCGAGCTGCGCGAGGGCTTCGCCTACACCTTCGGCATGCGCTCCATCCGCCGGGTCATCATCCTCGTCGCCTGGGTCAGCCTGGTGGGCGCCTCGTACGTCACGCTGATGCCGGTCTTCGTCGCCCGCACCCTGCACGGCGGGCCGAACAGCCTGGGCTTCCTGCTCGGCGCCGTCGGCTGCGGCGCCCTGCTGGGGGCGGTGGCGCTGGCCGCGCGGCAGACGACGGCGGGCATCGAGCGCATCCTGGTCGCCGGCTCGGCGCTGTTCGGCCTCGGCCTGCTGGCGGTCTCGCGGGCGCGCACGATGGCGGCGGCCCTGCCGCTGATGCTCGTCGTCGGCCTGGGCATGATGGTGCAGATGGCGTCGGCGAACACCTTCATCCAGCACGCGGTCAGCGACGACAAGCGGGCGCGGGTGATGAGCATCTACACCATGGCCTTCATGGGCACCACGCCCATCGGCAGCTTCCTGGTCGGCTCGCTCACCCATGCCGTCGGCGTGACGCCGACCATCGCCGCCGGCGGCCTGCTCACCCTGGCCGGCGCCTTCGTCTTCGCCCGCCGCATGCGGCGCCAGCCCTCGGCGGCCGCGGCCTGAGCGGCCGCTGTCGGCGCCGGGATTGGCAACGGGCCGGCGGTTGCGGTACAATGGCGGCATGAAGCAAGGCGCGGTCGTCCTCTTCTCCGGCGGCATCGACTCCACCACGGCGCTCTACTGGGCCGTGCGCCGCTTCTCGCCCGTGACCGCCCTGGTCTTCGACTACGGGCAGACGCACCGCATCGAGGTGGAGATGGCCAGGCGCATCGCCGGCTCGCTGGGGGTGGGCTGCGAGGTGGCGGCGCTGCCGCTGGCCGGGCTGCTCCGCTCCTCGCTGCTGGACGCCGGCGGCCCCATCGCCGCCTCGCTGCAGGAGTCGCGCCGGGAGGAAGGGCCGCCCTCGACCTACGTCCCCTTCCGCAACGGCATCTTTCTGGCCGTGGCCGCCGCCTTCGCCGAGTCGCGCGGCTGGCGGCGGCTGGTCGCCGGCTTCAACTCGGTCGACACCCCGGACTACCCGGACACCACGCCGGTCTTCGCGCGCCGGATGCAGGCGGCCATCAACCAGGGAACCTCCGCCGCCCGGGGCGGCGGGCGCTTCCGGGTGCTGGCGCCGCTGGCGCGCCTGAGCAAGAAGGAGATCGTCGAGCTGGGCGGCCGGCTGGGCGCCGACTATTCGCATTCGCTCTCCTGCTACCGCGGCGGCGAGGTCCCCTGCCTGCGCTGCCCGTCGTGCGACATCCGCGCCCGCGCCTTCCGCGAGCTGGGCCAGGCCGATCCGCTGCTGGAGCGGCTGCGCCGGGAGGGAAAAGCATGAGCTGGGAACTGGTGGTCAGGCAGAAGTTCTCCGCGGCCCACTACCTGGAGAACTACAAGGGCAAGTGCGAGAAGATGCACGGCCACACCTTCGAGCTGGAGGTGCACCTGCGCACCTCCGAGCTGGACCGCTCGGGCATCTCCATCGATTTCGGCCCGGTCAAGGAGTTCCTGCGCGCCCTGGTGCCCGACCACCGGGTGCTCAACGAGGCCTACGGCTTCTCGCCCTCGGCGGAGAACCTGGCCCGCCATTTCTACGGGCTGATCAAGGAGCGCTACCCGGTGGCCAGGGTGGTGGTGTGGGAATCGGAGGACGCGGGCGCCGCCTATGCCGAGGATCAATGAGATCTTCTGGTCGGCCCAGGGCGAGGGGCTGAGGAGCGGCGTCCCCTCGGTCTTCGTCCGCCTGGCCGGCTGCACGCTGGGCTGCCCCTACTGCGACACGCGCCGCGCCTGGGAGCGCGGCCGCGAGCGGACCGTCGAGGACGTCGTCGCCGCCGTCGCGGGGCTGCTGCGCTAGCGCCCCGGCGCGCAGGTCGTGCTTACCGGCGGCGAGCCGCTGGAGCAGGACCTGCGCGGCCTGGCCGCCGCCCTGCGCCGGCGGCGCCTCTTCCTCGCCGTCGAGACCAACGGCCTCCGCTTCCAGGACCTGCCCCTGGACTGGTGGACCGTCTCGCCCAAGGACGTCTCCGGCTACCGGGTTCATCCGCGGCTGTGGGAGCGCGCCAGCGAGGTCAAGCTGCTGGTCACGCCGGCGCTGGACCTCGGCGTGGTGAAGCGGCTGCGCCGGCGCAGCGCCGCCCCGATCGTGCTGCAGCCGGAGCGCTTCGACCGCGGCCGCTACCGCCGCGCCTTCTCCTTCTTCCGCGAGTGCGCCGCCGCCGGCGTGCCCAACGTCCGCCTGGGGCTGCAGCTGCATGCCGTCTACCGCGTGCGCTGAAAAAAAATTTTTTCTATTGCATTCCGCCGCGGATTGCGCTATAATGTCCGCGACTGAGTACGTGAATGGTTCAAGCGTTTGAAGACTCGTTGGTTTGCCGAAGATCCCCGCAAGATTTGGTCAAATCCCATCGTCATCGCTGAAGACGAGATTACCATGTCCCAGGGTTCGGACTACCGGAAGATGATTCAAGCTGAATGTTCACAAATCAAAAACTCAAGTCGGAGGATTGAATGAACATTTACGTCGGTAACCTGCCCTGGGAGATCCAGGAAGAAGAGCTGCGCAAGTCGTTTGAGGAATTTGGCCAGGTGGCTTCAGCGACCATCATCAAGGACAAGTTCACCAACAAGCCCCGTGGCTTCGGCTTCGTCGAGATGCCGGAGAAAGAGGAGGCCCTGGCGGCCATCAAGGCGCTCAACGGCAAAGAGCTGAAGGGCCGTCCCATGAAGGTCAACGAGGCCAAGCCCAAGACCGAGGGCGGCGGCAACCGCGAGCGCGACCGCTTCGGCGGCGGCAACCGCTGGTAAGCTCCGAACTATAACCTAGTTCAAAATAAGGGAATAGGAACCCCCACAGAGCCCCTACCGGCGAACGCTAGCGTTGAAATGCTGGTGGTGTCTGGGTTACCTCCGTTTGCGCT
>DAHVOV010000197.1 GCA_027318645.1 Candidatus Aminicenantota bacterium | reverse complement strand
TCGAGGATGATCTTCAGCCGGCGGTTCTCATCGCGCACCTGGCGTAACTCCAGGGCGCGCTTGAGCACGAACATCACCTTGTCCAGGCTGAGCGGCTTCTCCAGGAAGTCGTAGGCGCCGGAGCGGAGCGCGGACACCGCGGCCGACACCGAGCCATGGCCGGAGATCATGATGATGATCTGCAGTGGGTCGATCTCCAGGATGCGCTTGATGACCTCCAGGCCGTCGATGCCGGGGAGCCAGATGTCGAGGAAGATGGCGTCGGGACGGATGTTCTGGAACTTCTCGATCCCCTCCTGGCCGTCCTTGGCGAAGTAGACCTGGAACCCTTCGTCCTCCAGCACGGTGGCCAGTGAGACCTGTATGTTCTTCTCGTCGTCGACGATCAGTATTTTCTTCATTTTTGCTCCTCATTATATCCTAAAAGGTGCTGGGAATAAAGGAGCAAAAATGAAGAGTACTCGTTGACGAGTGACAAGTGACGTGGAAGAAGGCGAGCTCAGTGAGGAGTGATCGGTGACAAGTTAGAAAGAAGAGAAGACTTTTCTGAAAGAATTCCTTATATTGCGGTTCCTCGTCACTCGTCACTCGTCACTTGTCACGGAGGTTCTGCGGCTCCTCGTCACTCGTTACTCGTCACTTGTCACTGAGTTCCTCACGCGCAAGCCTTGTCATTTCCGTCCTGTTGCGCTATACTGCTGTCTCATGAACCCATACCTGGTCTTTTTCCTTTCCTGGCTGGTGCCGGGGCTCGGCCACCTGCTGCAGAAGCGCCGGCTCAAGGCCGCGGTCTTCTTCCTCAGCATCGTGATCCTGCTGGCCCTGGGCATCGTGATGCAGGGCAAGTTCTACAACACCGCCGTCATGCACCCGCTGCTGCTCCTTGGCTTCGCCGCCGACCTGGGCAACGGCCTGCTCTATTTCCTGGTCAAGTTCCTGGGCCTCGCCGCCGGCACCATCGCCGCCCCGACCTTCCACTACGGCACCGCCTACATGGCCACGGCCGGGCTGCTCAACTACCTGGTCGCGCTGAACGCCTTCGACGTCGCCAAGGGGAGAAAAGAGTGATCTTCAAGAGCCACCTGATCTCCATGCTGGTCCTGGCCTTCTTCGTGGCGCTGGTGCTGGGCTTCGTCCGCCACAGCGAGCCGCGCCAGGTCGGGCGCTACGCCCTGAAGGTGTTCCTCTACATGGCCGGCGGCGTCGTGGCCTTCAGCTGGCTGATGCGCTTCCTCTGAGCCCGGGCATGCGCCGCCGGCGCCTGCGGGCCCTGGCCGCCTCCCTGCTGGTCTACGCCGTCATCTTCGCCCTCTCGTCGCTCCCCTCCTCGCGGCTGCCCTCGGGCGTCCCCGACATCCTGCCGCACGCCGCCGAATACGCGCTGCTGGCCTTCTTCCTGGTGCAGGTCTTCGCCGCGCCGCGCCGTGGGGCGGCGCTGGCGGGGGCCCTGCTCCTGGCCGCGCTGCTGGGGCTTCTCGACGAGGCGCACCAGCTGCTGACTCCGGGGCGCATGTTCTCCCTGCTGGACATCCTCTACGACGCGATCGGCGCGGGGCTGGGACTCACTTTTTTCATGCTTTATCAACGTATCAAAGGATCAGAGCTTTAAGCATCGCTCCCTCGAGGCTCCCCACTGAAGCAATCCCCTTCGAAACTAGTCAGCAGCTTACAGTCCGACGGTCCTTCAAGGTTCCACGCTGCCGGCCCCGCCAGGGGCGGCGTCCCCGAGGGTTTACCCGAGTGGGATTCCCACGTACCACGTTACTCGTTGATGAGAAAAGAGCATATCCGGTCATCGTATTTCGTCATTCAAGTTTGAAGCAGCACTTTCCCAGTTTCTGTGTTCCGATCACATAGCTCAATTCGCTCCCAGGCGATGGCGAATTTTGGGTTCGCAATGGGTCGTTTTAAATCGGCCAATGCGGTTCCGCGTCACGAAGGCTTTGCTAGTGCTCGTTACTCGTCACTCGTCACTTGTCACTCGTCACCATAGCTTCTGAAATTTATGACCGGTACTTGAGCTTGTACTTGTCGATCAGGTAGCGCAGCGAGCGGTAGTTCAGGCGCAGGAGCTGGGCCGTGCGCTTGACGCTGCCGCCGCTCTGCTCCAGGGCGCGCACGATGATGCGCTTGCTCAGGTCGTCGAGGAAG
>DAHVOV010000189.1 GCA_027318645.1 Candidatus Aminicenantota bacterium | reverse complement strand
CCGCTCCCCAGGCCGCGCAGGTCGCCGCTGACCGCGACCCGGAAGATCAGCCCGCGCCGGAGGCCGCCGCCCGCCCCGGGCGCGGCAGCGGCGCGCAGCTTCAGGTAGGAGCGGTCGCGGCCGATCTCGGGATAGGCCAGCAGCTTCCCGCGCAGCGTGACGTAGTCCCCGGCCGGGAAGCGCTGCCGGCGGCCGAGGTCGTACTCCTCGCGCTGGCGGAGGTACGCCGACGCCAGGAGCGAAGCCAGGGCGAGCGCGGCCAGGGCATAGGCGGCGCGGTTCTTCCCGAGGACGAAAAGGGCCAGGAACAGCGTGAAGGCGGAAAGCGCCAGGACGCGGAAGGCCCCGGCCGCCGGCGCCGGGCCATGGACCAGGAGCAGCAGGGCCAGAACCAGGAGAAAGACCGGCGTGAACGCGTCGCGCATGACCGATGGTAACCGATGGCGGCGGGCGAATGCAACCCGGCGGAAAACGGGGGGCCGCGGTTGAAATCGTGACGAACTTGGTATATCATAGGGCATCCGTTGGCCTCCCGAGGAAGAACCCGATGAAAAGACGAGACTTTATAAAGAGCGGCGGCGCCGTCGCGGCCGCGGCCCCGTTCATGAATTTCGGCGCCGGCCGGCCCATGGGCAGGAAGATGCTGATCCTGGGCATGGACGGCATGGACCCGGGCATCGTCAACCGCCTGATGCAGCAGGGCCAGCTGCCCGCCATGCGCAGCCTGGGCGAGCGCGGCACCTTCACCATGATGCGCTCGAGCATCCCGCCGCAGAGCCCGGTGGCCTGGGGCAGCTTCATCTCCGGCGCCGACCCCGGCGTCACCGGCATCTTCGACTTCCTGCACCGCGACCCCAAGACCTATTTCCCCATGTTCGCCCAGAGCGAGACCCTGCCCTCGCGCATGATGGTCAGCCTGGGCAGCTACCGCATCCCGCTCAAGCCGGGCAAGGTGGTGCTGCGCCGCGAGGGGCCGGCGTTCTGGGACTCGCTGCAGGAGCGCGGCATCCCGGCCACCATCTTCAAAGTGCCGACCAACTACCCGCCCTCGGACAGCAAGCAGCGCACCCTGGCCGGCATGGGCACCCCGGACATCCAGGGCACCTACGGCATCTACACCCTCTACACCTCCGACGAGCGCGAGTCGCAGACCGACCGCTCGCCCAACAACGTCTACTACGCCTACATCGACGAGAACAACGTCATGGAGGGGCAGATCGACGGCCCCAAGAACGACCTGCTCAAGGAGGCCGAGCCGGTCATCGTCCCCTTCAAGGCCTACGTGGACAACCGCCACCGCACCGTGCGCATCGACGTCCAGGGCAAGGAGATCCTGCTGGCCGAGAAGGAGTACTCCGACTGGGTGGAGATCGACTTCACCCTGATCTCCGGCCTGGCCTCGATCACCGGCATGGTCAAGTTCTACCTGATGGAGATGGGCGAGCGCTTCCGCCTGTACGTCTCCCCCATCCACGTCAGCCCGCGCAGCCCGGCCGTGCCCATCAGCACGCCCGCCGGCTACTCCAGGGAGCTCGCTGACCGCGTCGGCCTGTTCCACACCATCGGCCTGCCGGCCGACACCAAGGCGCTGAGCCAGGGCACGTTCTCCATGGAGAACTACATCGTGCAGTCGCTCTCGGTCTTCGAGGAGAGCCGGCGCCTGTTCGACTACGAGCTGCGCCGCTTCCAGGGCCAGAAGGAGGGGCTGCTCTTCTTCTATTTCTCCTCGCTGGACCAGGGGCAGCACATGTTCTGGGCGCTGAACGACAAGTCCCACCCCTTCTACCACGAGGAGGAGGCCCGCCGCTTCGGCTACATCACCGACGAGATGTACCGCAAGTTCGACCGCGTGCTGGCCAAGGCGCTGCAGGCGGTCGGCCCGGACGTCCCGGTGCTGGCCATGTCCGACCACGGCTTCGCCCCCTTCCGCCGCGAGGTCAACATCAATAACTGGCTGGCGGAGCAGGGCTACCTGGTGCTGGGGTCCCGCGACGCCGGCTCGTCGATCTTCGACTCGGCCGACTGGGGCCGCTCCAAGGCCTACGCCCTGGGGCTCAACGGCTTCTACCTCAACCAGGCCGGCCGCGAGCGCGACGGCATCGTGGGCGCCGGCGAGCGGCGCCGGCTGCTGGAGGAGCTCAAGGCCAAGCTGGAGGCGATGGTCGACCCCAAGGACGGCTCGCGCGTCGTCAGCTGCGCCTACATCTCCGAGGACCACTTCTCCAAGGACCACATCGACCGCGCCCCGGACATCATCGTGGGCTTCGACCGCGGCTACCGCATCAGCGACGACTCGGCCCTGGGCACCATCAGCCGCGAGACGATCATGGACAACATGGGCTGGTGGTCGGGCGACCACTGCGTCGACCCGCGCAAGGTGCCGGCCAGCTTCATCTCCAGCTTCAAGGTCACCAAGCCCGTGCCCGACATGCAGGACATCGCCCCCACCATCCTGAAATATTTCGGCATCGACGCCCCGCCGGCCATGAAAGGCAAGGCGGTCATCTAGGAGGAATTCCATGGCAAGCAAAGTGAAGCTCAGCAAGGAAGCGGACCAGAAGGCCGAGGCCATCATCGCCTTCCACGGCTACTCGTCGCTGGACGAGATGGTCGAGGACCTGATCGGCAAGGAATACGACAAGATCAAGAGCGGCGACGGCGGCAACAAGGAGGAGCTGGCCAACAAGCTCAGCGGCCTGGGCTACATCTCCTAGATGCTGCAGAAGATCAACTACCTGGCCACGCGCGCCTGCGACGTGCTGCTGCTGCCCTTCGCCAAGCTGCCCCCCTTCTGGGGCGTCCTGTTCCTGGGCGTGCTCACCTCGCTGTTCGTGCTGGTCATCTACCGCTGGATCTCCAGCCCGGACAAGGTGCGCGAGGCCAAGGACCGCATCAAGGCCAACATCCTGGCCATCCGCCTCTACCGCGACTTCTGGCGCACCATCGTCGGCTCGTTCTTCAAGAGCCTGTTCTACACCGGCAAGTACTTCGCCCTCAACCTGGCGCCGCTGCTGGCGGTCCTGCCCCTGCTCTTCCTGCTGTTCGTGCAGATGGACGTCCGCTACGGCATGCGCCCCTTCCGCCCCGGCGAGAGCGTCACGCTCAAGGCGAGCTTCGCGGGCGGCATCGCCGGAGGCGAGGCCGGGCTGAAGCCCGGAGCGGAGCTGCGGGCGGCCATGAACCCGGTCTACGTCGACGCCCTGGGCGAGATCGACTGGAAGCTGAAGGCGGTCGCGCCCGGCGCCCCGGACGTGGCCATCACCGTCGACGGCGTCACGGTGAGCAAGAAGGTCGTCGTGGGCGGCGGCCAGCCGGCCCTGTCCAACCGCCGGCTCGCTTCCTCATCGCTCGCGCACTTCATCTACCCGGTCGAGACGCTGCTCGAGGCGCGCGCGCCCATCCGCGCCGTGTCGGTCCAGTACCCGCCCCGCTCCATCTCCTTCCTGGGCATCCGCACCCACTGGCTGGTCTGGTACCTGGTCGTGACCTTCGTGCTGGCGCTGGCATTGAAAAATAAGTTCGGCGTTGAATTTTGAGTTGGGACCCCTCTCGGGCTTTTTCCAAGTCGATGCGCTTGCTTCAGCCCTCGGGGGCGCGCCCCCTCCCGGGCTGCGCGAAAACAAATTTGGCGTTGAATTCTAATTCAGGACCCCTCTCGGGCTTTTTCCAAATCGATGCGCTCGCTTCGGCCCTCGGGGGTGCGCACCCTCCCGGGCTGCGCGAGAGGAAGTACGGCGTCGAATTCTGATTCCCGGCCTTTGGCCCGCCGGGCGTCCCCCTGCAGGAAATTTCGCAACCTTGCCATCCCCGGAAACGTAAAAAGACCTTCACAGGAGAGAACCATGAAAAAATTTCTCTTTGCCGTCGTGATCGGGGTCCTGTTCCTCGCCTTCCTTCCCGCCCAGGGGACGCCGCCGCGCGCCGATAAGGCCGACCCGGCCGCTGAAATGATGAAGAACCTGCAGGCGGTCACGGCGCCCGAGGCCGTCCCGGCCCGCGCCAGGACCGGCTTCGACTCGATCACCGCCAGGGACCTCATGGCCATGCTGGCCTTCCTCTCCCAGGACGCCCTCGAGGGCCGCGAGGCGGCCACCCGCGGCTACGACACCGCCGCCGCCTACGCCCAGTCGCTGTTCACCCTCTGGGGCCTCAAGCCCGGCGGCGATTTGCCGAAGGCGCCGGCGACGGGGTTCTTCGGCCCCGAGCCCGGCCGCCAGCCGGCCAAGCCCGAGCGCGGCTTCCTGCAGGAGCTCGTCATGAAGGAGGCGGTCGAGTCGCATGCCTCCGCCGTGCTGGAGACCGTCTCCGGGACGGCGCGCGGCTCGCGCGTCTTCGCCCCCGACGTCGACTTCAGCTTCAGCTCCTCGCTGCCCCTCGAGGTGAGCGCGCCGCTGGTCTTCGCCGGCTACGGCATCAGCGAGAAGCAGGCCGGCTACGACGACCTGGCCGGCATCGACGTCAAGGACCGGATCGTGCTGATCCTCTCCGACGTTCCCGGCCGCGACGACCCGGCCTCCCCCTTCCAGAAGAACAAGGAGCTGAAGGAGAAATACCTCGCCGCCGCGCCCATGATGCGCCGCGGCGGCGCCGACTTCGCCAAGGCCGGTGAGCTGTTCAAGCGCGGCGCCGCGGCCGTGCTCATCGCCCGGAGCTCGCTGGCCGACGGCGACATCCAGCAGGAGATCGTCGACCGCCGCCGGGTGAGCGACGACAAGCCCATCCTGCCCGACACCCGCAAGCGGCTGCTCATCCCCGGCGCCAAGGGCATGCCCTGGGATGGGCGGCCCATCGTCCGCGTCTCCCGCGAGATGGCCGACGCCCTGCTGGCCGCCGCGGGCAAGACCGTGGACGCCCTGCAGCGGGAGATCGCCGCCCGCTGGCGGCCGCGCTCGCTGGCCCTCCCCGGCGCCGGCATGCGCCTGAGCAACCAGGTGCGCTACGAGCTGGCCCGCAGCGCCAACGTCGTCGGCTGGATCGAGGGCAGCGACCCGACGCTCAGGGACCAGGCGGTGGTCATCGGCGCCCACCTCGACCACCTGGGGCGCAGGGGCGACTACGTCTTCAACGGCGCCGAGGACAACGGCTCGGGCGCCTGCGGCGTGCTGGCCCTGGCCCGCGCCCTGGCGCTGAACCCCGAGAAGCCCAAGCGCAGCGTGGTGTTCTGCCTGTGGACCGGCGATGTGTTGTTTAAAGGCTCCATTGGTCGTACCGACTTTCCACGTGGTAATCATCAGCAGTTGATTGACTCTATTCAGCGTGAATGCTTTAGCTTACCTGATGAGACGCAGTTTATTTAGATC
>DAHVOV010000163.1 GCA_027318645.1 Candidatus Aminicenantota bacterium | reverse complement strand
CTGGTACACGAAGAACCCGTGGGTCTCCTCGTCGTGCTCGCCCAGCCCCTCGCCGTGGTCGGCGGCCACGACGACCAGCGTGCGCTGCCAGAGCCGCGATCCCTTCAGGAAGGCGAAGAACTTCCCCAGCTCGGCGTCCATGAAGGCCACGGCGGCCCGGTAGGGATGGCCGGGGTACTGGCCGCGGAAGGGCTCGGGGGGATCCCAGGGGGCATGGGGATCGTAGAGGTGGATCCAGGCGAAGAAGGGCCGGCCGTCACGGCCGGAGATCCACTGCCGCGCCTCGGCCAGCACGGCGTCGGCCGGCTTGCGCACCTCGCTCCAGAAGTCGGCGGGGTCCGGGGCGGCGAAGCGGTCGGCGTACAGGTCGAACCCGCGGTCGAGCCCGTACGCCGAGTCGAGCACCATGGAGCCGAGGAAGGCGGCGGTGTCCATGCCGCGGCCGCGCATGGCCTCGGACAGGAGCGGCAGGCCGGCCGGCACGCGGCTCATGCGGTTGTCGCGCACCTGGTGGGTGGAGGGATAAACGCCAGACAGGATCGTGGCGTGCGAGGGCAGGGTCAGCGGCGTCTGGGCGACGGCCTCCTCGAAGAGAACGCCGTCGGCGGCCAGGGAGTCGAGGCCGGGCGTGCGCACGCGGCCGGGAGCGTAGCAGCCGAGATGGTCGGCGCGCAGCGTGTCCAGGGTGATCAGCACCACGTTCGCCGCGCGCAGCCGGCGCCGGCGGACCCAGGAGCGGGCGTCGCCGGCGAAGACCGCGGCCAGCGCCGCCAGCAGGGCGAACGCCGCGCCGGCGAGCCACAGGGCGCGACCGCGCCGGCGCTTCGCTTTTCGCTGCGCATGCTGCTGCTTGTGGTCCATCGGGGAGCCACTATAGTATGTTGCCCCGGCGCTGTCAATCGCGGCCGCCGCCGGTTGCATTCGCCATGGAAGACGCTACAATGGTGGCGGAGGAAGCGCATGCGCATGAGGACGCTCGCCTGGGCCTGGCTTGCCGCCTGGCCGCTGCTGGCCCTGGGGCCGGGGACCGCCGCCCGGGGCGACGATTTTTTCCCGGCCGCCCATTGGCTCATGTCCAAGCCCGAGCGCGAGATCTACGCCCACCTGGCCGACGACGCGGCCCGCGCGGAGTTCATCCGCGAGTTCTGGGAGAAGCGCGACCCGACGCCGGGGACGCCGGAGAACGAGTTCCGCGACGACTTCCTGCGCCGCGCCGAGTTCGCCGGGCGCTGGTTCCGCGAGCCGGGGAGCGCCGGCGGCTGGGAGAGCGACCGCGGCCGCATCCTGCTGACGCTGGGCTTCCCCGACGAGCGCCAGCAGCTGCCGATGCTCGACCGGCCGCGCGCCCGCGCCGCCGAGGTTTGGACCTACGCCGCCCTGATGCTGCGCATCGAGTTCATCGACCGCGACGGGCTGGGGCGCTTCCGCCTGGAGCAGTGGCCGCTCGAGCTGCTCGACGCCGTCGAGAGGACGCGGCAGCAGGGCGGGCCGTCCGCCGCGGGACGCTTCCGCTTCCGGGCCCGGCGCCGTGACGACGGGCTGCTCGTCGAGATCCCGGTCAAGGGCGTGAGGGTCGAGGAGAGCGGCCCCGGCGTCCGCGCGGCCTTCGCGGTGCGCGTCGACGTCTTTCGCGACTACGCCAAGAAGGAGCGCGTCGAGCTGTCGCGCGAGTTCGTCGAGACGCGCGACGCACTCGCCCGGCGCCGCGCCTTCGCCATCGTCGTCCCGTTTTCCCTGGCCGTCCCGGGCGACTACTGGCTCGACGTGACCGTCATCGAGGAGAGCACCGGCGCGCGCTGGCGCGACGGGCTGCGCCTGCGCAAAAGGCGCTGAACCGCATCTCAGAAGCGGAGCCTCACGATTCCTTCACCCCCAGGCTCTCGATCTTATAGCGCAGGGTGGATTCGGAGATGCCGAGTTCCCTGGCCGCCTGGGCCACCACTAGGCGGTTCCGCTGCAGGGCCTGGCGGATCAACTCCCTCTCGAACTCGCGGATCTTCTCGGGCAGGGGAGCGCTGCCGGCGGCGATGCGGCGGGCGGGATCGTCGGCCTGGGACAGCAGCGGCAGGTCCTCTTCGCCGATCTCGTCGCCGCGGGCCAGGATCACCGCCCGCTCGATGATGTTCTCCAGCTCGCGCACGTTGCCGGGAAAATCATGGCGCATCAGCATGTTCAGCGCCCTGCGGCCGATGGCGCGCAGCGGCTTTCGCTCGCGTTCTGAGAACTTCTTCAGGAAATGCTCGGCCAGGAAGGGGATATCCTCCCGACGCCGGCGCAAGGGAGGCATGGGGATGAAGATGATGTTGATGCGGAAGTAGAGGTCCTCGCGGAATGCGCCGCGGCGCACTTCGGCGGCCAGGTCGCGGTGGGTCGCCGAGATGAGGCGGATATTGACCGGAATAGGCTTGTTGGATCCCAAGCGCACGATCTCACGCTCCTGGATGGCGCGCAGCAGCTTGACCTGCGTTTCCAAGGGCAGGTCGCCGACCTCGTCGAGGAAGAGCGTGCCGCCGTCGGCCTCCTCGAAGCGGCCGGCGCGGGGCTTCTCGGCGCCGGTAAAGGCGCCCCGTTCATGGCCGAACAGCTCGGCCTCGATCAAGGTGGCCGGGAGCGCCGCCAGGCTGACCTTGACGAACGGCCCCTCCTTGCGCGGCGAGGCAAAATGGATGACGTTGGCCAGCACCTCCTTGCCGGTGCCGCTCTCGCCGCCGACCAGCACCGAGGCCTCCGAATCGGCCACGCGCATGGCCAGGTTGACCGTCTCGGCCATCGCCGCGGACCGGTAGATGAGATTGGCGAATGAATAGCGGCCTTCCAGTTTTTCCTGCAGCCGGACGTTCTCGCGCGTCAGGGCCGACTTGCCCGCCGCCTCTGCGACCAGGTGGGCGAGCACGTCCAGCTCGAACGGCTTGGTGATGTAGTGGAACGCTCCGGCCTTGAGCAGGCGTACGGCGCGCTCGATCTCGCCGTATGCGGTCATGATGATGACCGGCGCAAGAGGCCGCAGCGCCTTCATCGCCTGGAAGACCTGCTCGCCGTCCATGCCGGGCAGCCGGTAATCGAGCAGCACGGCGTCGGGCTCCTGCGCCCGGAAGGCGGCGAGGCCAGCCTCACCATTGGCGGCCCGGTCGACGGCGTACCCTTTCTGGCGGAAAAATTTTTCCAGGGCCAGGGCGGCCCCTTCCTCGTCCTCGATGACCAGCAGGCGGCGATGGTCAGCCATGGCGGTATTGTATCACATGGTGATGGTGAACTCGGCCCCGTTGCCCTCAGCGCTGGCCGCCTCGATGCGGCCGCCCAACTGGGTGACGATGCGCCGGGCCAGGGCCAGGCCGATGCCGCTGCCCCGGGGCTTGAAGGAGACGAAGGGGTCGAAAATGGAGCCCAGGCGCTCCGCCTTGATCCCCGGGCCGTCGTCGCGAATGCGGATCTCAATGCCTTCCCGCCGCCGGCGCAGGCGGACGTCAAGGCCGCGGGCGCCGGCTTCGGCGGCATTGCGGGCCAGGTTGTCCAGCACCTGGGCCAGCAGGCCGCGGTCGCTGGACACCATCACGCCGGCCTCCAGATCGACGGTGACGCGCAGCCCCTCGCCGAACCGTTCCCAGGACGCGCGGCGCTCGGCGAAAAAGGCGGCGGGGTCGATCTCCTCCCTGCGGATAGGATGGTCGCGGGTGAGCTGGGAAAAGCGCTCGATGATGTCCTGGATGCGCTTGATCTCCCGTTTGAGCGCACGGCCGTGAAAGGCGGCCTCCTCGTCGGCGGGATCCAGCCGCGGCTCGAGCAGCTGGTAGCTCAGGTACAGAGAATGGAGCGGGTTGCGGATCTCATGGTTGATCCCGGCCGTGACCAGCGAGATCTCGCGCAATTTCTCCTTTTCCTCCTTTTCCCGCTGAACTTCGAGCTCCTTTCGCCGCATCTGGCGATTGAAGCGGGAAAGGAAGAGCGCCAGGAGCAGGACGATCCCCGACTGAAGCAGCGTCAGCAGGAGCAGGCTGCGGCGCGCGGAGCGGCGAATCTCATCCAGGGCCGAGAAAAAATAGCCGATGTGGACCCTGTAGACCCTGTCTGAGGCGTTCCGCAGGACTGCCGAGACCTCAAGGATCTCCCCCAGCGGCGAGGGGAAGGTCCGCACCGGGGGCGACGCCTCCTGCAGGGGAAGGTATCCCTCGAACTTCGATGAGGCATGGCGAAGCTCGCCTGAGCTCCGCAGCGCCACGTAAACCACCTGGTGGTCGGCGAAGATCTCCTCCAGGAAGCGGACCAGCGGCTCCTCGCCGCCGGCCAGCAGGTGGGCCGACGCCCGCTGCAGGACCTTCTCGATGGTGCCGCCCTCGGCGACCGCCAGCTCGATGGTGCGGGCCTCCACGGCGCGGCGGTTGCCCAGGTTCATGAAATAGAACAGGACGATGCTGGCGGCACAAAGGCCGGCGGCGGAGACGATGGCTCGGGCGCCAGGCCTCACCGTCGGCCGTGTCTCCCGGCTCCGCCACGGCGGCCGTCCTCCGAGTTGCCGCGCTGTCCCCACAGCGGGAAACCGCGCAGGTCACGCAGGACGATGCGCGCACCCTGGATGGAGATCTCCTGAGCGATCAGGTAGGGGGTACCCTCCGTGCCGACGAGCAGGGAGGCGCGTATGAGCACTTTCATCCCCGTAGCGATGTCGTTTCCCAGGAACCATTGCGGGCCGATCTCAACCCGGCAGAGCCCCCCCTCCGCGCGTTCGACGGTCAGCACGATGAACTTCGATTTCTTGCCGTAGGTATTCTCGAGATCGACGCGACGGACCATCCCCTGCAGGTCGACGAGGCGGTCCGGATCGAAAAAATGGGCGACCGGCTGCTGCGCGGACACGAGAGCCGCTAGCAACGAACCGGCCACCAGGATGCGCGTTCTCTTCATCATCTCTCACAGGGTGAATTGCAGGCCTGCCGAAATTGTAAGGAAATCGTATTGGAAATACAAGTCATTGGACTCATTGCGGCGGTAGGTGAGGGCGGTTGAAAAGTCGGTGCGGTGGAGGCGCTTGCTGATGCGCAGGGAGGCCTGGGACAGGGTGTCCGCGCGCGTGGCCGGCGGCTGGATGGGACGTCCGTCGAGGTCGAGCGCGTCGATGCCCCGGTACTTCTTGTCGAGGAGCGAAAGATCGAGGGAGATCTCCAGGCCCAGAAGGGCCTCGGTCTTCAGCCCCAGGGACAGCCGCGTCCCCTCCCAGAAAAAGTCGTCATCGGTCTGTTCCAGGGCCCACTCCGAGGCGGCGAGGGCCTGGATCCCCTGGAGAGGGTCCTGGTTGCGCCGGAGCATGAACTCCGCATACACGCCGGACGTGAAGCCGATCCCCTGGGCGACGCGGGCGATGACGAAGGGCTGGGGGATGGCCAGGACGACCGAGCTGGGTGCCGTCGCCTCGTCGGCCGGCGTGACCGGGCGGGTCGGGCCGCCGCGGCCGTTTTGCTGTCCGTTGCCGCCATTGCCGTACGGAGTCCCGTCGGCCGAGGCTCCGGACACTGTGATGTGGGGGAAACGCAGGTAATTCAGCCCGGCGGTCACCCGCAGGGTGGTCTGGGAGGGGAGGAACGCGCTCAGCTCGAGGAACGCGGCCAGGCGGGCGCGGTCGTACGAATCCTCATTGACATAATCGCTGTAGCGCGCGCTGAGTCCCAGGCGGCCGAACAAGCGGCCGGAAAGGACCTGCTTGATCCCCATCGTGATCCCGGGAACGTTCGTGTCCAGGAAAGACAGGTCTTTGTCAGAGCGGGTCAGGGTGAAATCAGGGGAGATGAAGAGCGAGGTCCGAGCGGAGAGGACCTTGACCAGGCTGAACCCGCCCGCGACCAGCGCGGAGTTCATGTACGAGTTCTCCTGGTAGAAGCGGCCGTCGGCGGAAAGGAAAAGGTCCAGTTCGCCGAGGCGCCAGTCCACGTCCAGGCCGGGGGAGAAAGTGTGATCCGCGACCTGGTTGACGTTCCAGAAAATGTTGCTGGAATAATTATAGTCCAGATAGGGGGAGATGGAGAAGCGGCTCTCGGCCCCGAGGGCCAGCGCGGCGAGGAGGAAAAGGGAACCCAGGGAGAGCCGCGCTCTCCCCGGGTTCGTCCTGGCGCTGCCGTTCTTGTGCATCAGTGCTTGCGGTTGGTCCTGCGGTTGCGGTTCTGGCTCGGGTCGGGATCGGTCGAGCCGCCGTTGCCGGGATTGTCGGGATCGGAGTTCTGCCACTGGTGATTGTACGTATAATTGTAATTGTAGTTGTAGTTGTTACAGCCTCCGTTGGACTGGCCGGCGTTCTGGTTGGCGTGCTGGTGCTTGTAGCCGTTGCGGTGCATGTAGCCCGTCCCGTCCAGGGGGCGGACCCAGTCCGGGTCGACGCAATTGGGGATGCCGTCATTGTCGGCGTCCCGCGCCAGGTCGTTGATGCCGTCGCCGTCCTCGTCGATGAAGCCGTACTGCTTCAGGATCTGTTTCTGGGTCAGGGGAGCCGACGGCGTGCCGTTGTCGACCGCGGCAAAAGCCAGCACGGCCGTCAGGATGCCGATCGCGAACAGGGTGAAAATGCGTAACTGTTTCATGTTCAACCTCCTTGGATGACATTCACAAAATCTCATGCAAGAAGGATGCCAATCACGAAAACCCAGAAAAGCGAAGGTTTTGAAAGCAGATGGACAGGGTCGGCCGCCATTTCCCGCGACAATCCGCGGAATCCTGCGCCCCGCAGGGAAGGATGGCGATGGCCGCGGCAGAATCATCGGGACGCCTTCTTGTCGCCGACCACGGCCACGATGAAATGGTTGCCGCGCAGGCCTTCGGCCAGCGGATAGAGGACATGGACGCCGACGGCGGCGATGTCTTTCTTGCGGTCGAGCTGCTCGACGGTCTCGGCGGGAACGCCCGCCAGGGAGGCCGTGCGGAAGACGGTAAAGAAGCGGTAGGGCTGCCGCTCCAGGAAGGGGGCGTCGGGGGAGCGATAAAAGAACCGGGCGATGCCGGCGGCAACACGATCCATGCCCGCGTTCCGCTTCAGCGGGCGCAGCCTCTCCAGGGCGTCGTAGAGCCAGGAGTCCGGGGCGACGCCGCCCAGCTCGTCGCGCAGGTCGGGGAACATGACCAGGGTCAGGGCATAGGCGCCGCCGGGATGGCCGGCGTTGCGGGCGAACGCCACACCCTGGCACCAGAATAGCGGCCGCGCCCCCTGGACCTCGGAGAGAAGCTTGGCGAATCCCGCCTCCTCCTCGGCGAAGCTCAGGCTGACGATCGCGGCGGCGCCGTAGCCCTCGGCGAGCCGGGCAGGGGAGACGCCCTGCAGGAACGCCGCGGCCGAGCGCCGGCAGTACTCGCGCAGCTCTTCGTCCGCGCCGCCGGCCAGGTCCATCCGGCCGCGGAATCGGGCGAGGATCCTTCCTCCCAGCCGCTCCTCCATTTCCAGCGCCGGCAGCGGCGCGTAGAGCCGGGCGAACTCCTGGGTGACCCAGCGGGCATCGCCGCGCCGGACGAAGCCGATCCCCAGGTGGGTGAACTCCGGGTCGAGGATGTTCTCGCGGTGGCGCGGGCTCGCCAGCAGCGCCTCGTGGAAAAAGCGGACGACGAACGTCTCGCCGTTGGCCACGTTCTCGCCGATCTTGGTGAACGGCAGCCCGGCGCCGGCGGCGCGCTCCTCGAGCGCTGCGTAGCCCGGGAAATCGTGGGCCAGCACCCCCGTGGCCGCCATTTTTTCGCTGTGGCCGCGCGCCAGGTCCCGCAGCAGCGGGTCGAAAGCCAGGGGCGGCAGCCGGTGCGCCTCGCGCTCGGAATTGACCAGGGCGAGAAGCTTGTCCTCCATCTGCTCCGTGCTCAGCCCCAGGTCCTCCACCTGACCGGGGAGCAGCACCGTGCAGGC
>DAHVOV010000157.1 GCA_027318645.1 Candidatus Aminicenantota bacterium | reverse complement strand
AAGCTGGCGATGAACCAGGTGGCCAATGCCCTGACCGGCGGCGGCGCCAGCACGGTGTTCACCGGCGACAACGATCCCGAGCTCGTCGGCGACGCCCTGCCCTTCGCCATCAAGATGTACGAGTCGCTGCTGGCCGCCAATCCCCGCCACGCGGGGCTGCGGCTGCAGACCGGCAGCCTGTACATCATGTACGCCAACGCCTTCTTGCAGACGCCGGCCAGCATGCTGCCCGAGGCCGAGTACAAGCAGCGGGAATTCTCCTACGGCCGGGCCAAGAACCTCTACCTGCGCGGCCGCGACATCATCCTCGACCTGCTGGAGATGAAGTATCCCGGCTTCCGCGCCAGGCTCGAGCGCAAGGACTATGCCGGCGCCCTGGCCCGCGCCGCGCGCCAGGACGCGCCGCTGCTGTACTGGGCCGGCGCCGGCTGGCTGGGCGCCTACGCCATCGATCCCTTCGACCTGGACCTGGGGGTGACCATGCCCCGGGCCGCCGCGCTGATCGAGAAGGCCTTTCAACTCGATCCCGGGTTCTCCGCCGGCGCCCTGCACGAGTTTTATGTCCTGTACTATGGATCGCTCCCCGAATACATGGGCGGCAGCCTGAAAAAGGCGCGCGAGCACTTCCAAGCGGCGCTGGCCGCCTCCGGCGGCCGCTCGGCCACGCCCTACATCTCCCTGGCCACGACCGTGACGGTCAAGGAGCAGAACCTGGCCGAGTTCCGCGAGCTGCTGGGCAAGGCCCTGGCCATCGATCCCGACGCCGACCCGGCGAACCGCCTGGTGAACGTGCTGAACCATCGCAAGGCGCAATGGCTGCTCGACCACGCCGATGACTTCTTCGTGGACACGGAAGAGAACGCGAACGACGACAAGGAGAACTGACGATGAAACACGCGCGCATGCTGGCTGTCCTGCTGCTGGCCGCCCTGGCCCTGCCGGCCCAGGTCATCAAGATCGGCAGCATCGCCCCCGACCGCTCCCCCTGGGACGACGCGCTCAAGGAGATCGCCCGCGACTGGGAACGCATCTCCGGCGGCCAGGTGCGGCTGAAGATCTACCCGGGCGGCATCGCCGGCGGCGAGGAGGACGTCATCCGCAAGATCAAGGTGGGCACCCTGGGCGGCGCCGTGCTGACCAACATCGGCCTGACCAAGATCAATCCCGACGCCTTCGTCCTCAGCACCCCGTTCATGTTCCATTCCGAGGCGGAGATGGCCTACGTCATGGAGCGGCTGACGCCGACCTTCGAGGCGCAGATCAAGCAGAAGGGCTTCAAGGTCATCATCTGGACCATGACCGGCTGGGTGAACTTCTTCACCAAGGTGCCGGTCTTCTATCCGCAGGACCTGAAGAAGCAGAAGATGGCCTTCAGCACGGGCGAGCCCGAGCTGGAGCAGGCCTGGAAGAAATCGGGCTACCTGGTCGTCCCCACCGAGCTGTCCGACCTGATGATGGCCCTGCAGAGCGGCATGGTCGACGCGTTCTACCTGCCGCCGCTGATCGCCGCCTCCGGCCAGTACTTCGGCGTGGCCTCGCACATGTGCTCGCTGAAGATCGCCCCGCTCGTGGGCGGGCTGGTGATCGCCGACCGCCTCTGGGAGCGGATCCCCGAGAACCAGAAAAAGGAAATGATGGCGGCGGTGGACCGCGTGTCGAAAAAGCTGGCCGGCGAGACCGAGCGGCTGGAGCAGAAGGCCATCGACACCATGAAGAAGAACGGCCTGGTCATCCATGAGGCCCCGGCCGACAGCCTGGCCAAGTGGAAGGAGGCCGCCGACAAGGGGATGGACGAGCTGGTGGGCAAGCTCTTCAGCCGCGAGATCTACGACAAGCTCCAGGCGATCCTGGAGGAATACAGGCGGAAGCCATGACCCTCCAGGGCCTGCGCCGGAACGCCCGCCTGGTCGAATCCGTCCTGGCCTTCCTCGCCGTCTTCCTGCTGGCGCTCTTCCCCAACATGGAGGTGGTCGCCCGCAGGTTCTTCCACACCGGCGTCCGCAACTCGACCGAGATCACCCACCAGCTGGTCCTGGTGCTGGCGTTCATCGCCGCCGCCATCACCAGCCGGGAGAACCGCCACCTGTCGCTGTCGCTCAACCTGAAGTTCGCGCCGCGGATACTGTCCCGCATCCAGGTGCTCAACGCCGCCATCGCCACGGCCTTTACCACGGCCTTCGCCTGGTGCGCGCTCTCGTTCCTGCTCAACGCCTTCGACCCCGGGGAAAAGCTCTGGGCCATCCCCCTGCGCTGGATCGCCATGGTCATGCCGCTGGGCTACGCGCTGATGGCCTATCGCTTCACCCGCAACGCGTCGCCCCGGGGCTGGGGCCGGGCCGTCGCCGCCAGCGGCTTCCTGGCCGGCACGCTCCTGGCCTGGGGCGCGGCGGCCAACGCCGCCCAGGTCCTCCTCCCCTCCGCCGCCGGCTTCTTCTCCTCCCTGCTGCCGGCCTATGCCTGGATCGGCGCCCATCTTTCCACGCCGATCATCCTGCTCCTCCTCTTCGGCGCCATCACCGGCGTGCCGATCTTCGTCGTGCTGGGCGGGATCGGCTACATGCTCTTCTCCCACACCCAGCAGCCGCTGGAGATCATGGCCAACGAGGCCTACTTCCTGCTGACCAGCCATTCCCTGCCGGCCATCCCCCTGTTCACCTTCACCGGCTTCCTGCTCTCCGAGAGCAAGGCCGGGGAGCGCATCGTCCGGCTGTTCAAGGCCCTGTTCGCCTGGTTTCCCGGCGGCCTGGCCCTCATGTCCATCCTGGTCTGCACCTTCTTCACCACCTTCACCGGCGCCTCGGGAGTGACGATCCTGGCCGTGGGCGGCCTTCTCTCCTACGTGCTGCTGAAGGGGAGCTACAGCAAGACGTTCAGCACCGGCCTGCTGACGGCGGTCGGCAGCATCGGCCTGCTCTTCCCGCCGAGCCTGCCGGTCATCATCTACGGGGTCACGGCCCAGGTCAGCATCAAGGACATGTTCGTCGGCGGCATCGTCCCCGGCATCATCCTGGTCCTGGTCATGGCCGTGTTCGGCATCCTCTTCGCCAGGCGGCACCAGGTGCCGCGCGAGCGCTTCGCCCTGAAGGAGGCGCTGGCGGCGACGCGGGCCGCGTTCTGGGAGATCCTGCTGCCGGTGATCATCGTCTGGGGCTACTTCGGCGGCATCACCACCCTGGTGGAGAGCGGCGCCGTGGCCGTCATCTACTCCCTGGTGGTCGAGGTGTTCATCCACCGCGACATCAAGCCCCGCGACCTTTCCGCCGTCATGATCAAGTGCATGCCGATCATCGGCGGCGTGCTGGCCATCCTGGCCCTGGCCAAGGGGCTTTCCTACTACATCGTCGACGCCGAGATCCCCATGCAGCTCACCGCCTGGGTGCAGGCCACCATCCACTCCAAGTACGTCTTCCTGCTGCTGCTGAACGTGGCGCTGCTGATCACCGGCTGCTTCATGGACATCTTTTCGGCGATCATGGTCGTCGTGCCGCTGATCATCCCGCTGGGCAACCTCTTCGGCATCCATCCCGTCCACCTGGGGATCATCTTCCTGGCCAACATGGAGCTGGGCTACCTGACCCCGCCGGTGGGATTGAACCTCTACCTGGCCTCCTACACCTTCAACGAGCCGATCGGGAGGATCTACAAGGACGTGCTGCCCTTCCTGCTGATCCAGCTGGCGGCGGTGCTGCTGATCACCTACGCCCCCTTCATCTCCACCGGCCTCTTGGGCCTCATAAAATAGTCGCCGGTCACATAAATTTCAAGGCAAAAGGCAAAAGTGAAAGCCCCCCTGCCGGGGGATTTGCTAAAAGAGTTCTTGTATTGCTGTTACTAACACTACCACTATCACTATCACTTTCTTCCGCCTACTCGATCTCGGGCGACTGCCCGACCAGCACGGCGATGACCTCCGGCTTCTCGTCGCTCTGCAGGATGAAGCTGCCCTCGATCCCGGCGACGCGGGCGACCGGCGCGCCCTTGGCCGTGTGCGAGATCCGCACCTCGGGATACTGCAGTCGCATCTGGTCGAGGGTGCTGCCGATGCCGATACCGCTCGCCGTCCGAAAGAGCGGGCTGACGACGGTGACGCCCCAGACCCGGCCATCCTTTTCATAGACATAGAACAGCGGGTCGCCGGCGGCGTCGGTGATCTTGAACACGTCGCGGTAGGATTCGCCGACCAGCACCTTCCGCTTCAGGACGCGGAAGGAGGGCGGCAGGCTGCCGGCGATCCGGGCGACAGGGGCATCCAGCGCCACGGCGCCGACCTCCCGGTCGGAGATCAGCAAGCCGGCGTCGACGGGCCTGCCCCACGGGCGGACCGGCAGCAGCTGGACACGGAAGACGCCCTGGCCCGGAGGGGCGGGCAGCGGCGTGAATTCCAGCCCGGCGGCCTGCACCTCGGAGAGGACGCCGGCCAGGTCCGCCTTCTCCAGTGCCTGCAGGACGCGGTTCACGGTCTTGATGGTGCGCTTGCCGGGGGTGACGACCGTGACCTCGGCGTAGCTCACGGCGCCCTTATCCAGCTTTTCCAGGGCGCTGACGCGGAAGCCGCGGAACTCGCCTTTCGTCGTGTGCGTCGTCTGGCCGAGGCGAGTCGTCGTCTGCACACCGCTCATGATGCGCACGCGGATGGCCAGCGCCTCGGCGAGGGCCGCCAGCTGGGGGTCGCCCTCCGGGGAGAGAAGCGGCCCGGCCGGCCGCACCGCCAGCGGGGCTTCGCCGGCGAAGGGCTCGGCGGTCAGCACCTGCTGCTCGTAGCGCTTCTGGATGAGCGCCTTGTTGCGGGCGACATAGGCGGCATAGCCGCTCGGTTCGCCCGTGGCCTCGCTGGCCTGGGGTTCCGGGGCCGCGGCGCGGACCGGTTCCTCCTTTTTCCCGCCCCGGGTGGCGACGAAGACCAGCACCAGCAGCAGCCCCACGACGGCGGCGATCATCCCCCACACGCTCGCGGGCGGGCCGCTCTGGCGGGCGACCATCGGCCGCGGCACGTCGGGCCGCGAAACCTGGACCGGGCGTCGGGCTTCGCCGCCGTACATCGTGTTCGGGGCCGGGCGCGGCTCGGCGACCATGGCCTCGGGCGGAAGGTTCAACGGCGCCTCCGGCATCCCCGGAGGCGGGGCCGGGGGCGCGGGCGGGCGACTGGGGTCGGGGGGGATATTGTCTGGCATGCTTTTCTCCGGCGATAAAAATAGTCCAGCGATTTTTTTTTGTCAACGCATAATGGGGGACAAAAAGAAACAAGTGATAGTGATAGTGGTAGTGTTAGTAACAGCGATCAAAGAGCTTGTTAACTAAAACCCTTGGCAAGGGCCTTTCACTTTTGCCTTTTTACTTTTGCCTTTTGCCTTGCCCGCGAAGCGCGCGCCGCGTTACGAGTTAGGCATCACGATGGCTTTTTTATTGCCATATCCCGGCCACCTTGGCCCCGCAGGCGGCGCAGGCGCCCGCCCGCAGCCCGGTGACCGTCACCTGGTAGCCGGAGCGCTCGATCAGCGTCGCCTGGCAGCGCGGGCAGCGGGTATGGCTCCAGCGGGAATCGGCCAGGTTGCCGCCATAGGCGAAATGAACTCCGCGTGCCTCGGCCCGCTCCAGGCAGCGGTGGATCGCGCCGGCGGCGGTCGGCGGCAGGCCGGTCAGTCGATGGCGGGGAAAAAATCGCGAGACGTGCCAGGGAACATCGGCGCCCAGGTCGAGCAGGAACCCGATCAGCTCATCGATCTCGGCCGCATCGTCGTTCAGCCCCGGTATCAGCAGGGTGGTGACCTCGACCCAAATGCCCGCGGCCTTCATGGCCCGGATCGTGTCCAATACCGGCCCAAGACGGGCCGCGCAGTAATTCCTGTAGAACTCGTCGCGGAACGACTTCAGGTCGATGTTGGCCCCGTCCAGGAAGGGTCCCAGCAGGCTCAGGGCGGCGGCGCTCATGTAGCCGTTGCTGACCAGGACGTTGCCGAGGCCGGCCGCGCGCGCCCGCTTCGCCGTCTCCAGCGTCAGCTCGAAGAAGACGGTCGGCTCGGTATAGGTGTAGGAGATCGAGCGGCAGCCGTTGCCTTTCGCCAGCGCCACGATCCGTTCCGGCTCGAGCGCGTCGCCGCGGATCGCCCGCTCGTCCTCCACCACGGAGATCTCATGGTTCTGGCAGAAGCGGCATGAGAAGTTGCAGCCCATGGCGGCGATGGAGAAGGAGCGGGAGCCGGGATGGAAATGGTACAGGGGCTTTTTCTCGATGGGGTCGATGCCGGCGGAGACGACCCGGTCGGAATTGAGCGAGTACAGCACGCCGGCCACGTTCTTGCGCACGCGGCAGGCCCCGGTCCGGCCCTCGGCGATGCGGCATTCGTGGGCGCATAGCCGGCAGGTCACGAAGCCGTCGCCGGCCGCCTCTCCCAGGAGCGCCCTGATCATCCCTTCCTCCCCTTCGCGAACGTTCCCGGCGGTCTCCCCGCTTTCCCCGGGATCACTCCAGGGAGGAAAGGTATTCCTCGCAGCTGAGGGCGGCCTGCACGCCCATCCCCACCGAGATGGCCACCTGGCGGCGGTTGCCCTTGATGACCTCCCCGGAGACGAACAGCCCCGGGGCTTCGGTGCGCAGGGTCATGTCGGTCGCCACATAGCCGCTTTCGTCCAGCTTCACCAGCCCCTTCAGCAGGTCGGTGCTGGGGACGGTGCCGATGGCCAGGAAGGCCCCGTCGAACCCGACCGTCTCGACGGCATTCTTCTTCTTGTTGCGGACCTCGAGCCCCTCGAGCTTCTGCCCCCCCAGGAAGCGCGTCACTTCGGAATCCCAGGATACGCGGATCTTGTCGCTCTTGAAGACCCGGTCCTGGAGGATCCTTTCGGCGCGGAACTGGTCGCGGCGGTGGATGATGACGACCTCGGCGGCGAACTTCGCCAGGTGCAGCGCCTCGTAAAGCGCCGTATCGCCGCCACCCAGGACGGCGACCTTCTTGTTCTGGAAGAAAGGGGCGTCGCAGGTGGCGCAGACCGAGACGCCGCGCCCCAGGAGCTCCGTCTCCCCCGGGACGCCGAGGAAACGGTGGGCCGAGCCGGCGGCATAGATGATCGCCTTCGCCCGGTAGGCGTTCTGGTAGACCGCGACCTCCCATTCGCCGCCATCCCGCTTCAGTCCCACGGCCTCGTCGTTCTCCAGGACCGCGCCGTAGCGCTCCGCCTGCTTGCCCATCTGCTCCATCAGGTCGCTGGGGACGATCGGCTCGGCGAAGCCGGGATAGTTCTCGATGACGTCGGAGAAGACGATCTGGCCGCCGAAGACCTTCTTCTCCAGCACCAGGGTCCGGCGCAGGGCGCGGCCGCAGTAGATCGCCGCCGCCAGGCCGGCGGGGCCGCCGCCGATGATGATCACGTCCCAGTTCCTGTCCATCATCCCACCTCGCTGAGGGCCTTCTCGATCTGCACGGGGTTGACGGCGCCGACGATCTGCGTCTTCACCTGGCCGTCCTTGATGAACAGCAGGGTGGGCAGGGAGCGCACGAAGAAGCGCGAAGAGGTCTTGGGGCTCTCATTGACGTTCACCTTGACCACCCGGACCTTTTCCGGATGGCTGGCGGCGATCTTCTCCAGCCCCGGCTCCATCAGCCGGCAGGGCATGCAGGTCGGCGCCCAGAAATCGACGATGATCGTGGGGCTCCCCTGGATGGAGCTCTCGAAGTTCCCGTCGTTGGCGGTTATGATTTCAGACATGTTGAGCATCCTCCGATAAGCTTTTCTTATAAAGATCCAAATAGCGCAAAACGGTCTTTTCCCATGAAAAATCCATTGCCATGGCGTTTTTTTGAATCCTGTCCCAGGTACCGGGATCGGCATGCGCCGTCAACGCCTTCTGGACCGCCGCCATGATCCCGTCCAGGTCGTTTCCCGAGAACTTGAACCCGGTGCCCTGGCCGCTCGCGGGATCGAACTCGACGACCGAGTCCTCCAGCCCGCCCGTCGCCCTGACCACCGGGGCCGCGCCGTAGCGCATGGCATAGATCTGGTTCAGGCCGCACGGTTCGTAGACCGAGGGCATGAACAGGATGTCGGCCGCCGCTTGCAGGCGGTGGGCCGCCTTCTCGTCGAACGCGTTCAGGAACCTCATGCGCTCCGGGAAACGGGCGGCCAGCGCCTCCATGTCGTTGGTCAGGGAGCGGTCTCCCTTGCCGAGGAGGACGAACAGGGCATCCTGCTGGAAGAGCCGGGGCAGCAGCCGGGGCAGCAGGTCGATCCCCTTCTGCTGGGAGAGCCTCGAGATCATGGCCAGCAGCGGCGTTCCCGCCGGTGCGGACAGGCCCAGCTCGGCCAGGAGCGCGGCCTTGTTCTCCCTCTTCGCCGCCGTCGTTTCCGGCGGGTAGGGACGGGCAATGAAGGGATCGCGGCGCGGGTCCCACTGGCCGTAGTCGACGCCGTTCAGGATCCCCAGCAGCTTGTGGGCGTGCTTCCTCAGCAGCCCGTCGAGGCCGAACCCCTTTTCCGGGGTGAGGATCTCACGGGCGTAGTTCGGGCTTACGGTGACCAGCCGGTCGGCAAAGATGATCCCCGCCTTCAGGCAATTCAAGTCGCCGTAGAACTCGAGGGCTTCGGGGGAGAACAGGTGCTCGGGCAGGCCCGACTCATGAAAGGCGGCGGCAGGGAAAATGCCCTGAAAGCCCAGGTTGTGGATGGAGAACACCGACCGCGCCCGACGCAGCGGCTCGGAAACCGGCGCCATCCTCATGAGCAGGGGGAAAAGGGCCGTCTGCCAGTCGTTGGCGTGAACGATGTCGAAATGCAGCCCCTTGCGCGCGATGAACTGCAGCGCCGCGCGCTGGAAAAAAAGGAAGCGGGTGAAATTGTCGGGATAATCGCCGGCGTCGTCGCCATAGAGCCCGGCGCGGCCGAACAGCTCCTGGTTGTGGATGAACACGACGGAGAGGCCCGCCGACAAGGTCGCCTTCCTGACCACGGCGACCTGGGGGCTGCCTTCGCCTGGAAGCAGGAAGGAATCGACCGTTTCGGCCGCAGCGCCCCGGATCTCCTCGGTGGCGTATCCCGGGATCATCAGCGTGACCTTCTCGCTGGCCGCCAAAGCCCGCGGCAGGGATCCCGCCACGTCGCCCAGGCCGCCGGTTTTGGCGAAGGGCACCGCTTCGGGAGATAAAAACAGGATGTTCACGCCATGCCCCTCCGCTCCTCGGTCCGTTCAAACAACTTCGCTATCTTACCGCAATAACACTAAATGTCAATATAGTTTTTTTTTAAACACAAAATGTAGTGGGTGGGGGGTTATTTCTTTTTTTGGAAAAGCGAGAATCCCGGTTTCTTCTTGTCGGTCCCGAGCAGCTCGGCGAGCTTCTTCTTGGACAATTCGTGCTCGGGATCGATGGACAGCGCCTTGCGGTAGAAGTTCTCGGCGCGCTTTTCCATTTTTTCGGACTGGAACAGCAGGCCGAGGGCGGCGAAAGGCTCGGGATTCCAAGGCTCCAGCTCGATGACCCTCTGGAAGCTCTTCTCGGCGACGCGGCGCAGGTTGGGGATGTTGGACTGCGCCAGGCCGAGCAGCAGATAATAGGAGGCCTTGTTCGAGTCGTTGCGCACCGCTTCTTCCATCAGGCTGGCGGTCTCACGGTAGCGTTGCTGGGAATAGAGGGTCTTGGCCTTGCGATAATAGAGATTGGCCTTCTCGACCAGGTTCTCGGTCGACTTTTCGGCCTTCTGGATCTCCTTGTACCCCTTCATGTCGTACTCGCGCCTTTTGTCCTCGTTGCTGAGGACCTCGAAGGCCTTGTTGATGCGGGCGAACACGAAGTTGGCCTTTTCGCGCAGCTCGGGATTCGATACTTCGCCGAGGCGGTCGGGATGGAATTTCTTGGCGTACTGGTAATAGGTGTCCTTGATCTCGTTGAACGTCGAGCCGCTCTTCAGGTTGAAGATCTCGTAGTAGTCCATGTCGCGGGCCTTCATGCTCTCGTAGAGGGCCAGCAGCGCCTCGTGCTCCTTGCTGGGGGCTTGTTCCGCGGCCGGCGCGGCGGCGAACTCGACGACGTTCATCAGGAAGAACAGGGCGAGCTTCTGCCAGAACACGTCGTCGGCGATGCCGATCTCTCCCGCCAAGCGGCCGGCCGGCGCTCCCGGGTGCGCGCCGAGCTCCCGGTACAGGCGCACGTCCTCTTCCTTGAGGAAGCTGCCGAGCTCGTCCGACAGCGGCCGCACCTGCAGCGTGCGCTGGGCGAAGCTGTTGCGGAACAGGGGCAGGCTCTTGAAGCGCAGCACTCCCTCGGCGAAGATGCCCGGCAGCTCGATCTGGAAGCGCGAATCCTCGGGGAACTCGGGAAGGGTCGGCGAAAACTCCCATTCGCCGCTGGTCAGGGCGAAGGTGGAAAGGGCGATCACCCGCACCTGGTGGATCAGCCCGAAAAAGAGGTCCTTCTGGCTTATGAAGTTGTTCTGCACCAGCACCCGGCCGATCTTTTCCTTCTGCCCGGAGATCAGCTTGTGGATGTCCCAGAACTGGGTCTTGTCGATCTTGCCGATCTTGAACAGCACCTCGCCCAGGCGCTCGTGCAGCACGTTGGTCCGGGCGAAGCAGAGGTTGCCCTGGTTGAAGAAGAGGCTCTTTTCGAAGTTTTCGCCGCGGATGGCGAGCTCGCCGCTGACCTTCTCAATAAAGACCTTGCGCAGCACGAAGGGCACCGGCGACTCGATAACGCGCTTGCCCATGACTCTCCCTTTCCCCTCCGCCGTGTTTTTACAACATCGGCACGCGTTTGTCAACGGCCGGGCGCGGCGCGTCCGCTCGGGCCAGCCGGCCCTGGAATGAGCGCCGGCGCCGCATTTCCGCGTCCACGTCGCCAAGGACCGCCGCCTTGTCCTGCGCCCAGGCCGGGGCGATGAGCAGCCCGGCCTCGCGGTCCACGGCGAGGCGATGGACAACGATCCCCGGGTCGAGCCGCTCCAGCAGCCCGCAGATGATGTCGACGTACTCCGCGCGCGCCAGCAGGGGCAGCTCCCCGCGCTCATGGCGCGCCTGCAGCTCCGCGCCGCGCAGGACGTGCAGCAGGTGGAACTTGACCCCGGCCGGGCGCAGGTCGTTCATGGCGGCGACGGTGGCGTGCATGTCCGCGCGCGTCTCGCCGGGAATGCCCACGATCAGGTGGACGACGACGTCGATGCCGCGCCGGCGCAGCTCGGCGAAGGCGGAAACGAACTGGGCGTAGGTATGGCGTCGCCGGAGCCAGGCCAGGCTCCGCTCATGGATCGACTGCAGGCCGAGCTCGACGCTCAGCCAGGTGCGGCCGGACATCTCCTGCAGCAGCGCCAGGGCCGGCGCCGGCAGGGCGTCGGGCCGGGTGGCCACGGCCAGGCCGACGACCCGCGGATGGCCCAAGGCGGCCTCGTAGCGGCGGCGCAGCTCATCCTGCGGGGCATGGGTGTTGCAGTTGGCCTGGAAATAGGCGATGAAGCTCGTCGCGGGCGAGCGCCGCAGGCGCACCTCGACCTGGCGCTCGATCGTCCAGCCCGCCGTGGCCACCGGCCCGGCGGCAAAGGGATCGCAGAAGACGCAGCCGTCGCGCCCCAGCGTCCCGTCGCGGTTGGGGCAGGTGAAGCCGGCGTCGATGGGGATCTTGCGCACCCTCGTGCCGGGGAATTTTCTCCTTAAAAAAGCGGCGAAGGAATGGAAGCGCTCATCCATTGAGGATGGAGCGGACGCAGGCCAGCACGCCCTCGAGGTCGAGCGGCTTCTCGAAGTAGCCGTCGATGAACATGTCCCCCAGGCGGCCCTGGACCTCCTCCTTGCGGTAGACGCCCGACATGGCGATGACCGGCAGGAAGAACGTGTCCTTGATGGTCTGCATCACCTCGATGCCGTGCTCCTTCGGCAGCAGCAGGTCGGTGATGACCAGGTCGGGGACGTTCTCGCCCGCCAGCTTCAGCGCCTGCTCCCCGTCCTCCGCCGTCACGACATCGTAGCCGTTCCGTTCCAGGAACTCCCGCAGCAGCTGGCGGATCTCCGCCTCGTCGTCAACGACCAGGATCGTGTGCTTGGGTTCCATTTTTCTCCCTCAGGTAAACCATGAAATAGGCGATCCACGACCAGAGCAGGAAGGAGAAGGCCAGGACGACCAGGAAACGCTTGACCGCCAGCAGGTCGATGCGCTGGTGCAGGTCGACGATGTAGACGAAGATCAGCAGGCTCAGCAGGGCGAAGGTGAACTTGCCCACCACCAGCGAAGGCTTGACGATGCGCTGGCCGCGGTAGAGCAGGACGCTGGCCCACAGGATCAGGATGTCGCGCAGGATGATGAAGGCCGCCAGCCACAACGGGAAGTCGAAGCGGGCCGTCAGGGTGACCAGGATGGCCAGCACCAGGAACTTGTCGGCCAGGGGGTCGATGATCCGGCCCAGCTCGGTCTCCTGGGAAAAACGGCGGGCGATGTAGCCGTCGAGGAAGTCGAGGAATACGGCGATGACGTAGATGGCCAGCAGGTAGGGGAACAGCTCGTCATTGACGTGCACCATCAGCAGGACGATGAGCGGGATCATCAGCAGGCGCAGGAAGCTGAGGGCGTTGGGCAGCGTGACGACGGTTCCCATCTGGGAACAAAATAGCGCAAGCCGGGGAAAAAATCAACGGTCAACCGCCGGAGCTCACCTTCACGTTGCCGTAGGTGTCGTGCACGAGGATCTCCGGTTTCCCCCCGCTGCGGTTGGCGACCGCCTCGTCATTTTCCTCGAAGGTCTCCAGCTCCAGCCCGGGCGAGACGGAGATCCGGCCGTGGACGGCCTTGATGCTGACGGTCGGGTCGGCCAGCTCGACGAAGGACAGGTTCAACTCGGAGTACTTCGCCTTGACGTTCACCCTCTCGGCCACGCGGGCCGCGATGAGGTCCAGGTTGCCGTTCTTCAGGAGCACGTCGAGGCGGGCGCTGGCCAGGCCGCTGACCACGATGTCGGCATAGCTGTTCTCCAGCACGACGCCGGCGGCGTCCGCGCGGCGCAGTTCGATCCGGCCCGAGCGGCTGGAGACGCGGATGTCGCCGCCGATCTCCTCCAGCACGACCGCTGCGAACTCATTGGCCACCGTGGCGCCGCCCGCTACCTTGCGCGCCTCGATGCGGGTATGGCGGGCGTCGGCCTCCAGCCGGCCGGCGCCGTCGAGGCGCAGCCCGCTGTAGGCCAGCTTCAGCCGGGCGTCGCCCTTGACGCCGCTGAGCGAGAACTCGCCGTGGCGGCCGTCGAGGCGCAGCGAGCCGGCGCCGGCCAGCGTCACCTTGGCATGGTCGGCCTCGATATCGGCGTGCCCGGCGATGCCGCGCATCCCGGCCGTGCCGTTGCGCAGGACCAGGCGGGCGCCGGCGGCGGCGTTCTCCAGCACTACGCCGCCGTTCTCCTGCTCGACGGCCACGTCGCGCCCCGCGTCGCGCACGACGACGTCGCCCTCGTGGTTGGCGACCGCAAGCGCGGCCCCGGCGGGGATGCGCAGCCGCAGCAGGACGCGCTGGCTCCGGTAGGGGAAGGGCGACGGGGCGCGCACCGAGACCTTCAGGACGCCGCCGGCCAGTTCGCTGCGGACGACGGCCCGCTGCCCGGCGGCGGCAGGGACGCCCGACCCGGAATGGAAGACGCGAACGACCGAGGCGAGGTGCACACGGTCGTCCTCGGAGCGGCCGACGGCGACCTCGCCGGCGGGATTGTCGACCAAGACCCGCTCGACGCCGGGGAACTGCTCCTCGGCGCCGGGAAAGGCGACGAAGCGCGTTCCCCGCAGCCGCCGGTCGTCGCTGTAGAAGGAGAAATCCTTGGCGAAGCGCACCCGCCCCTTCTCGACCGCCCGGTAGACCAGGCCGAAGGCGATCAGGACGACGACCAGGGCGATCTCTCTTTTTTTCATCTATTCCCTGTTCTTCCTGAGGTACAGGTAGACGTTCTTCACGCCGATGTAGACGAGGATCAGGGGCCAGTACGTCCCCAGCAGGTGCCAGATGTTGATCTCCAGGCCGAAGTTCCGCAGCAGGAAGAGCATCCCCAGCACCAGGATGATCAGGCCCCAGAACAGCGATTCGCGCTTAGTGTTTGCCATTGTGCTTCTCCTCACGCTTGTAGTAGTCGAAGACGATCTTGATGCCGAAGGCGACCAGGGCCAGCGGCCAGAGGCGGCTCACCTGCCGGAAGGTCAGCACGTCGAAGTTGACCAGCTGAAAGAGCACGCCGATGGCCAGCACGACGACGGACGAGAACAGGGAGAGGTCCTCGCCGCCGGGGCGCGCCGGCGAGGCCGCGCCGCCGCGGTTCAGCCTGGCCGCCTCGTTGTAGCCGTCGACGATCTGGAAGATGTAGAAGCCGGCGATCATCAGGCCGAAGACCGCCGAGTCGGAACCGGCGGCATTGCTGGTCAGCGCGATCAGCACGCCGAAGATCAGCATGTAGGTGATGCCCTTCACGATATTGCCGTTGTACACGGCGCCCATGCCGGGGAAGATCGCCAGGAACGCGGCCAGCGAAGGGTTCTTTTCCCGGACATCCCTGCCCGTACGAGGATCGTCAGCCATTTTTCCCTCCTTCGGCGTAGCCCTTGCCGGGCAGGCCGTCCTGGCCCGCGGCGGCATCCTTGACGTCGATCGTCTTCTTGTTGAAAAAAGTGAAGAACAGCAGCTCCTTCGATTCCTTGACCTTCTCGAACCAGCCGCCGGTGCGCACGACGAACTTTTCCACCGAGGAGACGAGCGCGTGCATCTGCCGGTTGGCCGCAGGGAAGACGTTGGTGAAATAGAACAGGTTGAGGAAGAGGACGATCGTCCCGATGGCCGCGGCCAGCCATTGGGGAAAATGGAGGACCCGCGCCTCGCCCTTCTTCTCGACCGTCTCCGGGATGTTGTAGAGGCGGTTCTTGAGGAAGAACGGCACCTCCTCCTGGAGCTCGGCGAGGCCGAAGAGCAGCTCCTCCATCTTCTCCTTCCTGGCCCGGCAGGCCGCGCACTCGCCGATGTGGGCCTCGACCTCGGCGGCCGCCTCGCGGGGCAGGTCGTTCTCAAGGTACGCCGAGAGCCAGGACTCGATGTCCCTGCACTTCCGGGTCATGCTCCCTCCCGCAGGTACGCCTCGGCCAGCTTCAGCCGGGCGCGATTGATGCGCGACTTGACCGTTCCCTCTGGGATGGAGAACCGCTCCGCGATCTCCTGGTAGGACATGTCGTTGATGTCCCTCATGATCAGGATCAGCCGCAGGTCGGGGTCGAGCTGGGCGATCTTCTTCCTCAATTCGGCGATCTCCGACTCCTTGGCCATTGTTTCCTCGGGCGTGGGCTGCCCGGAGCCGATGTTCTCGTCCAGTTCCTGGCTGTTGTCCAGGTATTTGCGGTTTTTTCGCCAATAATCGATGCAATGATTGCGGGAGATCGCGAAAACCCAGGAGGTGAAGCTCTTTTCCTCCCGGTATTTGTCCAGGTTATGGTACAGCTTGATGAAGATCTCCTGGGTGACGTCGGAGGCGATGTCCCTCTCGGCGAAGAAGTTCAGGGCGATGTTGTAGACCGACTTGGAATAGGCGTTAATGAGCATGTTCCACGCCTCCCGGTCGTTCTGGCGGCACCTGGACAGGATATCCGTTATTTCCATACACACCAATAAACGACGGGGGGGGCAAAAAGTTCCCTGCCGCGCCGCTTTCTCATCGTTGCCTCAGGTCACGATCCTGGGGATGAGGGGATTGAGCCGGGCCAGCACCTCGTAGTTGATGGTGCCGCACCAGTCCGCCAGCATGTCGGCGTCGATCCGCTCGCCGCCCTTGCCGCCGATGAGGGTCACCGGGTCGCCGGCCTTGACGCCGGGGATGTGGCTGACGTCGGCCATCAGCATGTTCATGCAGACGCGGCCGCGCACGGGCGCCTTGACGCCCCTGACCAGGACCTGCGCGGCGTTGGACAGCTTGCGGTCGTAGCCGTCGTAATAGCCGACCGGCACGATGACGATGCGCGTCCTGGCGAAGGTCCTGTAGGTCAGGCCGTAGCCGATCGCCGCCCCCTTGCCCAGCTGCTTGACCTGGGCCACCTTGCTGTGCCAGCTCAGGACGGGCCGCAGCCCCAGGTCGCCCTTGTTCTTTTCCAGGAACAGGGCATGCGTCTGCTTGGAGGGCCAGCAGCCGTAGGCGGAGATGCCGATGCGCGCCGTGTCGAAGTGCGTCTCGGGGAAGAGCAGGGTGGCGGCCGAGCAGGAAAAATGGCGGCAGAAGCGGTCGCTGCCGACGCGGCGCAGGACCGAGCGGTAGAGCTCCAGCTGGCGGCGGGCAAAGGCCGGGTCGGTCGTGTCCTCGATGTTGGCGAAGTGGGAGTAGATCCCGCGCAGCTCCACCCGGCGCCGGTCCAGGCCCGCCAGCAGCGCGACGGCCCGCTCGGGATCGAGGCCCAGGCGGTTGGTTCCGGTCTCGATCTTCACGTGGACCAGGGCCTGGCGCCGCGTCTTCGTGGCGGCGGCCTGCAGCCAGCGCAGGTGCTCCTCGGAGGGGACGACGGTCTCGAAGCCGCCGGCCACCAGCGCCTCGACCTCGTCCCGGTCGGTCCAGCCAAGGACCAGCACCGGCCGGCGCGCGTCCACGGCGCGCACCGCCCGGGCCTCCTCCAGGGAATCGACGGCATAGCTCCCGACGGCGGGCGAGCCGCGGGCGACGCCCACGATCTCGCGCAGGCCGTGGCCATAGGCGTTGGCCTTGACCACGAACATCACCGGGGCGCCGGCCAGGCGCCGGAACAGCTTCAGGTTGTGGAGCAGGCTGGCGGCATGGATGACGATGTGGCTCTTCATGCTGCGGCCGCAAAAGGGATTCGCATTTCGCTCATCAGGTCCTCGTTCCGCTGTCGGCAACCGCTATTCTATACCAAAATGCCCCGCTGAGATAGACGACATTGAATTCTTATTTCTATCTATGTTATGTATGGCATGCGAAGGGAGGGAAAAACATGGCCAATAAGCTGGCTTTCATCGCCGGGACTTGGCTCCTCGCCGTGTGCGTCTCCGGCCAGTCGCTGCAGCGGCTCAACATCCTGCCCCGCGTCGAGCGCGCCGCCGGCCAGGTCGTCATCCGCATCACCCCCTCCAGGGGCCAGGGGCCTTACTTCGTCCACTACCGCACCGAGGGGATGAGCGGCTTCCAGGTCCGCAAGATGGAGGCCGAGCCGTCGGGGACCCAGGCCTGCCGCATCCCGACCGCCAACCTCTACGGCCGCGACATCGAGTACTACGTGGCCGAGAAACGCGGCGGGGGCATGGCCGACGTCACCCTGCGCCACACGATCGCGGGCTTCACCGAGAAGAACTCGCCGGAGATCTATTTCCAGGAAGGCGCCGCCGCCGCCGCGCCCGGCCGCCGCTGGGAGCCGCCGGTCAACGTCAACGCCTCGCTGTCCACCTCGCACAAGCTCGACCCCAACAGCGAGAGCGAGACCGGCCAGCAGCGCTACTCCGCCAACGGCAACCTGCGCATCTACCGCAACATCGTCAAGGACGACACCCAGTTCGACTTCGACGCCAATTTCGCCCACGTCGACCCGCGCAACAGCGAGATCGAGAAGGCGATCAACCTGTCCAGCATGATGGTGCGCTACAAGAAGGGCGCCATCCAGTTCGAGGCCGGCGACGTCGCCATCAACGAGACCGAGTTCACCACCTCCTATCTGAACCGCCGCGGCCTGCGCGTCGAGATCACCGGCGACAACTTCTCGCTGAACACGTTCTACACCAATTCGCAGCAGAAGACGGGCTTCGACGGCTTCGGCGTCCCCGACACCGACGCCGGCATCTTCGGCGCCGCCGCCGGCGTGAACCTGAAGAACACGCTGAAGCTGCGCGGCATGTTCCTGTCCGGCAAGGACAACCTGGACAGCAAGACCGTCTCCTCCAGCGAGAATCCCTATCGCCAGGGGAACATGTTCTCGGTCTGGGGCGAGCTCAACCTGCTAGCGAACAGCCTGCAGCTGAACGGCGAGTTCTCCGCCAGCCGCTTCGGCTCGGCCGCCGATCCCGCGCTGCTCGACCAGGCGAGCGACACGGCCTGGAAGGCGGGGCTGAAGTACAACCGCGGCATCCTCTCCCTCGCCGCCGACTACGAGTCGATCGGCGACCGCTTCAACTCCATCGCCAACCTGTTCCTGCAGAACGACCGCGAAGGGCTGTCCAGCAGCCTGGGGCTGACCGTCAAGTCGTTCTCCTGGATGGTCACCTACCTGGACAAGAAGAACTACATGAACAACCCGCTGCAGGACATGCTGCATCAGAAGCGCATCGGCACCACGCTGAACTGGGGGCTGGGCACGCACTTCCGCGTCGGCGCCGACGTCTCGCGCGACAACCTCGACTACGATTCCACGACCGGGCTGCAGACCTCGACCTCGGACATGAACACCTACAACTACAGCGCCACGCTGGGATACGTGGCGGGATCGACCGGGGTCAACCTCAGCCTGGGCAAGACCGAGTCGGTGAACTTCACCTCCAATCTCAATGCCTCGCTGGGCGTCAACCTGCGCTTCGGCAGCTTCCTCACCCTGAGCCCGACCCTCAGCTACCAGCAGAACGAGACGCTGAGCGACGGCGGCAAGTCGACGATCTACAACGCCTACCTCAACTCCGAGATCACCCTCATCCCCCAGTACCTGACCATCACCATCTCCTCCTCGTACATGAACAACGACAGCCCGTACAGCACGAGCTCCAACTGGACGGCGGGATGCAACCTGAACTTCTTCGCCGCCAAGCTGCTCAAGGACAAGGTCCGGCCCTCCCTCTCGCTCAAGTCGATGTTCCAGGGGGGCAAGTACGGCGACGTGAAGAGCCATTCGTCGCTCTTCAACCTGCAGGCGGACATCGCCTTCTGAGGAGCCACCATGAAAAAGACGCTCGTTCTGTTCTTCCTTCTCGCGGCCGTCGTCGCGCCCCTGCGGTCGGCCATCGTCACTAGCCCTTCCTCGGGCGTGGTCAACGTCGGCCAGAGCCTCGGCATGTACGTGACCTGCGGGATGGGTTCCAGCTGCACCCTGTACTGGGGCGACGGCAGCTCCGTCTCGGGCATCGACAGCCAGTTCACCGGCTCGTTCACCCACTTCCACATCTACCGCAACCCCGGCGCGTATCAGATGCGCTTCCACCGCTCCTACGGCGGCACCCCCACCTGCCCTCTCGACGAGTACCGCACCATCACCGTGCTGGAGAACCGCACGCTGACGCTCGACCCGGCGCTGCCGGCGGTCGGGCAGACGGTGACCTTCAGCGCCGGGAATTTCATCACCCCGACCGACCTGGCCTGGGACTTCGGCGATGGCACCCGGCTCAGCGACCAGGGCTCGGTCGTCACCCACGCCTACGCCCGCGCCGGCGCCTACACCCTCCGCGTCTATGACTGGAACGGCAACCTCAAGACCACGCCGGTGAGCACGACGGTGAACGTCGTGATCCCGGTGCGGCAGATCGTCTACACCCCGGAGCTGCCGCGCGTCGACCAGGAGGTCCTGTTCCAGGCCGCCAATTTCCGCATCGCCGCCATCGACTGGAACTTCGGCGACGGCACCCTGCTGGCGAACGTCTCGCCGGCGGTCGCCCACCGCTTCCAGAACCCGGGCACGTTCACCGTCAGCGCCATCGAGCACGGCTACACGAACATCGCCCCGGCCACCCGCGCCATCACCATCCTGCCCGACAACCGCTCGCTGTCGCTCTCCTCCCCCGAAGTGCGGGTCAACGAGGAGCTGACGGTCACGGCGGTCAACTTCCGCGGTCCCCTGGTGCAGTGGGACTTCGGCGACGGCAGCACCGCCACCGCCCCCGTGCCCGTGGCCGCCCGGCCCGGCGCCTTCCCCGGCCCGCTGATCATGACCCACTCCTATGCCCGCGCCGGCAATTACAAGATCACCGCCCGCGACGAGAACGGCGCCAGCGCCAAGACCTTCGCCGCCGCCGTGCGCGTGCTGGGCATCAGCGACTCGGTGGCGCTGGAGATCGCCGAGATCACCCTGGACAACGGCAAGTACTACCAGGTCGTGCCGCGCAACTCCAAGGCCGTTCGCGCGCAGCTGAAGATGAAGATGCGCGGCACGGGCATCGTCTCCGGCTATTGGATCGTCGACGGCCAGCCCTCGTATTTCTTCAACGAAACGGCCTACCAGGGGCAGGTCAAGACCATCCCCACCCCGGAAGTCCCCGGCCTGCCCACCTTCGACCCCGGCATGCACACCATCACCCTGCAGCTGACGCGGCCGGCGCTCGACATGGCCGTCTTCCCCACCCTGCGCTACTTCGTCCTGCCCTACGAGAACATCATCGCCCTTCTCGGCCCCAATGACGGCGCCGTCCTCAAGGAGGACGAGGCGGCGAGCTTCTCCTGGGAGCGGGCCCTCGGCGGCTCCCGCTATCAGATCGCCTTTTCCGGGAGCCTGTTCCCGCTGCTGCGCGCCGACGCCGACCTGGCATGGCACGAATGCCCTGACCAGACCCGCTATGCGCCCGACGCCGAGACCTGGCGCGCCATCGGCCGCGACCGCTGGACCTACTGGCAGGTGCGGGCCGTCGACAGCGCCGGCGCCGTCGTGGCCGAGAGCGGCATCCGCGAGATGAAGGTCATCGTGCCCGGCGCCCGCATCAGCATCCGCCGGATCAGCGACATGGACGGCCGCGACATCGCGGCCGGCCCCGGCGAGGTCGCCTCCCGCGCCGACTGGCTGCTGGTCCACGGCACCCTCACGTACCCGGCCGCGGCCGAGTACCTCGTGCTGCGCGTCTATGCCGGCGGCGAGCTGGTCGACCAGCTGCTGTTCCGCGACGTGCGCCAGGGGGAGGAGCGGGCGTTCGAGACCTCGGTGGCCAACCCCGCGGGCGGCAGCCGCGTCGCCTTCGAGGTGCTGAAGTCGTCCTCGCCCTCCGTGCTGGTCGGCTACGAGGAGCTGCGGCTCAGGAGGGAGTAGCCGCTCACTCGCCCCGCCGCAGCTGGGCGAGCAGGAGAACGAGGAAGAAGGGCGCGCCCAGCAGCGAGGTGACGACCCCCACCGGCACCTCGACCGGCGGCAGCAGCGAGCGGGCCAGCAGGTCCGCCAATACGAGCAGGCCGCCGCCCAGCAGGACGGTGAAGGCCATCGTTTCCCCCTGGCGGCATCGTCCCCACGAACGCGAGAGGTGGGGCACCACCAGGGCGACGAAGCCGATGGGGCCGCACAGCGAGACCACGGCGCCGACGAACACCGCCAGGCCGACGAAGGCCCAGCGGCGGAAGGCGGCGGCATCGAGCCCGCGGCTCTCGGCGAAGTCGTCGCCGGCCGCCAGCAGCAGCAGCTCCTGGCGGAAGATCCACGCCAGCCCCAGGAACGCCGCCAGCAGGGCCAGCAGGAAGACGGCCTCGAAATAGCCGGCGACCACGATGCCGCCGGTCAGCCAGCGCAGCAGCGAGAACGTGTCGGCGAAGTCGAGGACGTACTGGAAGATCACGATGACCGCCGAGAAGAAGAAGTTGATGGCCACCCCCGACATCAGCAGGGTATAGAGCGAGAAGCTGCGGACCATGCGGGCGATGGCGAAGATGAGCAGGATGGCCGCCAGCGCCCCCAGGAAGGAGAAGAGGGTCGGGCCGCCGATGCCCAGGCCGGCGAGCCGCCCCTTGAGCTCGAGGGCGACGACGGCGCCGGCGGCGGCCCCCGACGAGACGCCCATCAGGTCGGGCGTGGCGAGGTTGTTCCGGAACAGGCTCTGGCAGATCAGGCCCGCCAGGGCCAGGATGCCGCCGGCGGCGAAGCCCAGCAGGGCGCGGGGCAGGCGCAGCTGCCAGAAGATGAAGCTGGCCGGGGTTTCCCGCAGCAGGGCGCGGGGATCGACAGCGACGATCCCCAGGAACGGCGTCACCGCCAGCAGGAGCGCGACCAGGGCCGCGACGAGCCAGAGCCTCTTATTCATCGGCGATGATGAGCTCGCGCCCGGCGGCGGCGATCCTCTGGAACGGGATCCCGTACACGTCGCAGAACAGGTCGGTGGAGGATGTCCGCGGGCCGGAATAGCGCGCGCGGCCGGCGTCGAGCGCCAGCATGCGCGTCGCCAGCGGGAAGAAGCGCTCGATCTCGTGCGAGACTACGACGATCGTCCGCCCGCCGCGGTGCAGGCCGGACAGCATGCGCGTGAGCTGCTGCGCGCTCCCCGGGTCGAGGAAGCTCAGCGGCTCGTCGAGCAGGATGAGCGGCACGTCCTGGATGAAGGCGGCGGCCAGGAGCACCTTCTTCCTCTCCCCGCCGCTGAGGGTCTGCACGTTGCGCAGCAGCAGCGCCTCGAGGCCGAACTGCGCCACCCCGGCGTCGAGGGCCTCGATGTCGAGGCGGCTCGGCCCGCGGAACAGGGAGCGGTACGGGTAGCGGCCGGCGAGCAGCACGTCGCTGACGAGCATCGGCAGCGAGAACTCGTCGGCCTGCGGCAGGAAGGAGACGTGGCGCGCCAGCTCCCGCCGGGAGTAGTTGCCAAGGTCGCGGCCCGCCAGGCGCACCTGCCCCGCGCCGGCGCGGAGCCTGCCGGCCAGCAGGCGCAGCAGCGTCGACTTCCCGGCGCCGTTGCGCCCGAAGACCAGCAGGAAGTCGTTCGCCGCCAGCGTCAGGTCGATCCCCTGCAGGACCGGCCGCTGCCCGGCCGAGTAGGAAAGCCCGCGGACCTCAAGCACGGGGCCGCCCCTTTCCCGCTTCCAGCCACAGGCGGGGATGGAGGATGCGCGCCAGCTCCTCGGCGACCTGGGCCACCCGCGGCCCCGGCCGCAGCCAGGACGGGTCGCGGATGACGCGCACCTGGCCGGCGGCCACCGCCGTCACCATCGACAGCGGCTTCCAGAGGGCGAAGATCCGCTCGTCGGCGATCCCCTCGTAATGGGCGGAGATCTCGAAGATGAACTCGGGGTCGAGGGCGATGACCGTCTCCAGGGAGATGTTGGGATAGTCGACACCTCCCGGATAGGCGTTCGTCCCGCCGGCGGCCTCCAGCAGGTCGTTCAGGAAGTCGTTGCGACCGACGATGAACATGTTCCTCAGCTCGTCGGGGTTGCGCCCGGCGACGAAGAGGACGCGCGTTCTCTTTTCAGCGGCGACGCCGCGCGACAGCCGCGCCAGCCGCTGGCGGATCCCTTCCGCCAGGCGCCGGGCCTCGCCGGCGGCGTTCAGCTCGCGGCCGATCGTCTCCAGCGACGCCAGCAGGTCGGAGAGCCGGTCGTGCGCCACCGTCACCACCCGCACCCGCGGCGGCAGCGCGCGCAGCCGGGCGGAATGCTCGGGATAGGCCAGGACGATGTCGGGCGCCAGCGCCACCAGCGCCTCCACGCCGAAATCGAGGAAGCCGCCGACCTTGGCGATCCCCTTGGCCTCCGCGGGGAAATCGCAGAACCTCGTCACCCCCACCAGCTTCTTGCCGCGGCCGAGGGCGAAGACGATCTCGGTCAGCCCCGGCGCCAGGGAGACCACCCGCTGGGGGAGCAGGGCGGCCGGAAGCAGGAGCGCCAGGAGCGCCATTGCCGCGGCGCGGGAAAAGGCGCGGCCTGCGCCGGCGGCCTGCTTCACTCGCCCACCCGGTAGGCGGCGCCGACCATGACGCGGCGCAAGGGCGCCGGGTAGCCCAGGACCTCGTCGAAGCGGGAGTTGAGGGCGTTGTCCACCCGGCAGAAGACCTCCATGTTCTTCAGGACCTTCTGGCGCAGCAGCAACCCGACCTGGCTGAAGGCCTTGTTCTCGGCGACCGTCCACAGCAGCTCGTCATAATCGAGGCGCCTGCCGACATAGGCCGCCTCGACGACGAGCGACAGCCGGCGGCCGCTGTAGGAGAGCGAGGAGTTCAGCACATGGCGCGGCCGGCGCAGCAGCTCCCGGCCATACTGGGCGTCCCGGGTATGGAGGTAGGTGTAGGCGACGCGCGCGCGCAGCCCGGCGACGAACTCCCAGTCGCAGCTCGCCTCCGCGCCGTCGACATCGGCGCGGTTGATGTTGGCGAAGCGGCTGGTCAGCGGGCTGAAGCCGATCAGGTTGCGGTAGGTGGAGGCGAAGACGGTGACGCCGCCCTGCAGCCGGGGCAGGTAGCAGTCGAACCCGGCCTCGAGCGAGCCGCCCTTCTCGGGCCGCAGCCCGGGGTTGCCCCAATAGGGATTGAGCATCTCCGGCAGCGACGGCGCGCGGAAGCTGCGCGAGGCCGACGCCCGCAGCTTGAGGAAGGGTGCGATGGTGAACGAGGCGCCCAGGTGCGGGGACAGGACCGCGTCCAGCCCCTGGTAGCGGTCCACGCGCAGCGAACCCGACAGCAGCAGCCGGCCGAGGTCGGCCTGCAGGTCGGCATAGACCGAGCCCAGCGCCATGGCGGCGCGCGCGATCAGCGGCTGGCCGTTCTCGGCGTTGGCGATCCGCTGCGACGACACGTCGGCGCCCACGACCAGGTGCAGCCGCTCCAGCAGGGTCGAGGAATACCTGGCCTGCGCCTCGGCGATGAAGGACTCGTTGGCGAACTGCGGGTTCCACGCGTCGTCGGGGTCGCGGAAGTCGTAGCGGTTCCAGCGGAGCGAGCCGGTGACCTCGAGCCGGCCGTTGCGGCCGAGGGCCAGGCTCAGCGGCAGGGAAAGGATGAAATTGTCCTGCTGGTAGCCGCGCCGGGGGGTCGGCGCCCCCAGGTTCCAGGGGATGCCGGCGTCGACGAACTGGCCGAACAGGGAAAGGCCGAGGGAGAGGCCGTCCCGCTGAAAGCCGGAATGGACGGAGAGGCTCCGGCGCTCGACCCGGTCGTTCACCAGGCGCTCGTCGTAGTCCAGCAGGCTGCCGTTGACCGACACGCGGAAGTCGCCCAGGCGCCTGCCGAAATGAAGGTCCCCCGCCAGGGTGCCGTGGCTGCCCCCGGCGAGCGAGACGGCCAGCCCCTCGTCGCGGCGGGTGACGACGTTGACCACCCCGCCCATGGCGCTGGAGCCGTACAGGCTGCTCAGCGGCCCGCGCACGACCTCCACTTTCTCCACCAGCTGCGGGTCCAGGAAGGAGAAATTCCCCGCCAGCGACGACGAAGGATCGTGCAGCTTGACGCCGTCGACCAGGACCAGCAGCTGGTTGACCGCGGCGCCGCGGGCGAAGGCGTAGGAGAACTGGGCCGGGTTCCCGGCGTTGAGCACCAGGATGCCCGGGCACTGGTTCATCAGCCCCTGCAGGCCGTCCCCGCCGAAGCCCTGCATCTGGTCGCGGTCCAGGACCGAGACGCTCTGCAGGGCGCGGGTCAGCGGCACCTTGCCGATGACCTCCACCTTCTCCTCGATGTCGGGTTTTTCCTTTTTCTTCTCCGCCGCCGGCGCGGGAAGGGAAAGACAGACGCAGAACAGGACCAGCGAGACCCATGCGTTTCGCATTGCGTTGCTCCAGAGATCAGGTCGGCCGCAATCTCATCCTTATCCGCCCTCCGCGGATAATTGGAATCGGGCTGAAGCCTGATAGGTCTTCCGACTCCCGGAGTCCTTAAAAAGCCTTCCCGCCCTCATGGGCAGTGGCTGAAGCTTTCAAGGACACTTCCTGTCGCCAGGTCCGGTCACGGCAGCGGGGGCTGTGGGGTTGAACCCTCTTCCCTTGAATCAAGCCTCAAGTTCCATGCTAACGCAAGCGCGGACGCTTGTCAACTCCCTTCGCCGAGATTGAAAAAACGGCTTCGCTGTGCTAGGGTCTTGGCGATGAAGAGAACGATCCTGCTCCTGTCGCTGCTGCTGGCGGCCCAGGCACTCCTGGCCGACGAGGTCAAGGCCCTGCTGGGCGTCCATTCGAGCAAGTACTTTTTTTCCAGCGAGGTCGCCTCGCTGGAGCGGCACCAGAAGACCGGGCTGACCTTCGGCCTCGGCTATGCCCGCGAGATCGTTCCGCGGCTGAAGCTGGAGGGCCGCGTGGTCCTGCGCCAGAAAGGGGCGAAGGCCGCGATCGCCTACGCCCCGGGAAAGGAGGCTCTCGGCACCTATCGCTGCTCGGTCCTGTCCGTGCCCCTGCTCGCCTCCTACCGCCTGCGCGACGGGGCTTCCCCCTACTTCGCCATCGGCCCGGAGTTCGACCTCGTCCTCGCCCACAGGCTGCAGTTGTCCGGGAATGAGGAAAGCGCCGATATTTCCGATAATACGAATAAATTCATGTTCGGGCTCACCGCGGCGCTGGGGTACGCCATCCCCCTGGAGCGCTGGGGGGCCTTTATCGAGCTGCGCTTTGACCGCTGGCTTTCCGACCTGTGGAAAAGCCCCGCGGCGAAGGTCGGCGGCGAAACGGTGTCGCTGCTGGTCGGCGCCGCCTATCGTTTCTGAGCCATGGGCATCATCGAGGAGATCGCCGGACGGCGCTCGGTGCGTGAGTACGCCGGGAGGCCGGTCGAGGAGGAAAAGCTGGCCCGCGTCCTCGAGGCCGGAAGGCTGGCGCCGACCGCCCGCAACCAGCAGGATTGGCGCATCCTGGTGACGGAGGGAGCGCTGAAGGAGAAGCTGGTCGAGGCCGCCTCCCCGCACCAGCCGTTCCTGCACCAGGCGCCCGTCATCCTGGCGGCATGCGCCCTGAATACCTCCTACGTGATGCGCTGCGGCCAGCCGGCCTACCCGATCGACCTGGCCATCGTGCTGGACCACATGTCGCTGCAGGCGGTGCGCGAGGGGCTGGGCACGTGCTGGATCGGCTCGTTCTCCGAGGCCCAGGCCAAGCTCGCCCTGGGCGTCCCCGACGCGGTGCGCATCGCGGCGCTGATGAGCCTGGGCTATCCCGCGCGCCTGCCCGGGGCCCGCCCGCGCAAGCCGGGTGAGGAGCTGTTCCGCCGCGGGGCGTGGTGAGCATGCGGCCTTACAGCGAACTCGCCGAAGGCCTCTTCGTCCTCAACGTGCCGATGTTCCCGCTCTACGTGCTCCGCGGCGGCCGCCACCAGGGCGGCGCCATGATCGACTGCGCCGTCCTGGCCAAGGCCGGCGAGATCCGCGAGAAGCTCGCCGCGCTGCTGGGGAGCGAGCGCCTGGCCATGACGCTCCTCACCCACTCGCACTACGACCACGTCGGCGCCTGCTCGCTGCTGCAGGAAGCGCACGACTTCGCCATCATCGCCTCGCAGCGGACCAAGGACGTCCTGGACAGCGACAAGGCCGTGGCCTTCATCGACGACCTGAACCAGAAATTCAAGGCCCTGGAGAACGACCGCAGCGATTCGCGCTTCATCCGGCCGCGCTCCGTGCGCGCCGTGGCCGAGGGCGATCGCGTCGACCTGCCCGACGGCAGGCGCCTCGAGGTCTACGAGACGCCGGGGCACACCCGCTGCTCGCTCGCCTTCCTGCTGCGGCCGGGGAACGTCCTATTCGCCGGCGACGCCGCCGGCGTGGTCGAGAGGAGCGGCCGCATCAAGCCGCTGTTCCTGTCCAGCTACTCCATGTACGAGGCCTCGCTGCAGAAGCTCCTGGGGCTCGACGCCGACCTGCTGGCGCTGGCGCACAACGCCGCCGTCCAGGGGCGCGGCCGGGTGCGGGCGTTCCTCGAGGGCTCCCTGGCGGAAACGCGCCGGCTGAAGGAGAAGATCGTCGCCTGGCTGGGCGAGAGCCAGGACTTCGCCCGCATCGCCGAGAGGATCCTGGCGGAGGAATACGACGCGCCCACGCTGCTGGGCCCGCGGGAGGCGCTCCTGATCAACGTCACCGCCATGGTGAAGAGCGTCTTCCACGAGTTCGTGAAGGTTCCCTGAGCGGGCTCCTCCGTCCTAGCGCCCCCTGGCCGCCCCCCGCTTCGCCTGCTCGATGAAGGAAACGAAGAGCGGGTGGGGCTGCAGCGGCCGCGACTTGAACTCGGGGTGGAACTGGCAGCCCAGGTACCAGGGATGGTTGGCCAGCTCGACGATCTCCACCAGGTTGCGCTCGGGGTTCTTGCCGCTGATGCGCATGCCCTTGTTCTCCAGCTTGTATTCGAACTCGGGGTTGAACTCGTAGCGGTGGCGGTGGCGCTCCGATATCCTCTCCTGGCGATAGACGCGGTAGGCCAGCGTCTTCTTCTTCAGGATGCATGAGTAGGCGCCCAGGCGCATGTTGTGGCCCATGTCCTCGACGTTGCGCAGCTCGCGCAGCTTCAGGAAGACCTTGTGGCGGGTCTGGGCGTCGAACTCGGAGGAGTGGGCGTCGGCCAGCCCCAGGACGTGGCGGGTGAACTCGACGGTCGCCACCTGCATGCCCAGGCAGATGCCGAAGTAGGGAACGCCGCGCGTGCGCGCGTACTCGGCGGCGCGGATCATCCCCTCGATGCCGCGCAGGCCGAAGCCGCCGGGCACCAGGATGCCCTGGGCCGAGCGCAGGACCTGGCGCGGGTCGCGGTCGACCAGGCCGTCGGCATCGACCTTCTCCAGGCGCACGCGGACATGGTTGGCCACGCCGGCGTGGGCCAGCGCCTCGTACAGGCTCTTGTAGGCGTCGGTGTGGTTGACGTACTTGCCGACGATGGCGATGGTCACCTCGCGCTCGAGGCCCTGGCTGCGCCTGACCCAGCGCTCCCACTCCCCCAGGCGGCTGCGCCCGCCCTTGAGCTTCAGCTTGCGCAGGATGGCGGCGTCCAGCCCCTCGCGGCGGTAGATCAGCGGGATCTCGTAGATCGACTCGACGTCGACGGCGCTGGCCACCGCGTCCTCCTTGAGGTTAGCGAACAGGGCGATCTTCTTCTTGATGTCGGCGGGGATGGGCGTCTCGGCGCGGCACAGCAGGATGTCGGGCTGGATGCCGATCTCCTGCAGCGCCTTGACGCTGTGCTGGGTGGGCTTGGTCTTCAGCTCGCCGGCGGTCTTGATGTACGGCACCAGGGTGAGGTGGACGTAGAGCACCTGCTCCTCGTCGAGCTCCAGGCCGATCTGGCGGATGGCCTCGAGGAACGGCAGGCTCTCGATGTCGCCCACCGTGCCGCCGATCTCGACGAGCACGACGTCGGCGGTCTTGCCCACCTCGAACACCGCCGCCTTGATCTCGTCGGTGACGTGGGGGATGACCTGGACCGTCTTGCCCAGGAAGTCGCCGCGCCGCTCCTTCTGGATCACCTTCTCGTAGATGCGGCCGGCGGTCCAGTTGCTCTTCTGCGAGGTCAGCGTCGAGGTGAAGCGCTCGTAGTGCCCGAGGTCGAGGTCGGTCTCGGCGCCGTCCTCGGTCACGTAGACCTCGCCGTGCTGGAACGGGCTCATGGTGCCGGGGTCGACGTTGAGGTACGGGTCGAGCTTGAGCATGCCGATGCGGAAGCCGTGCGACTCCAGCAGGTTGCCGATGGAGGCGGAGGCGATGCCCTTGCCCAGGGAGGAAAGGACGCCGCCGGTGATGAAGATGTAGCGCGTCTTGGCCAAGGTCAGCTCCTGATCATGCGTTCGATGCGGTCGATGTCGGCGGGGATGTCCACGCCGTGGGCCACGAAGTCGGTCATGACGATGCGGATGGGAAGGCCGAGATGGAGGAAGCGCAGCTGCTCCAGGCTTTCCCGCCGCTCCAGCTCCGGCGCCGCGGCGGCGATGAAGGCCCGCAGCGCCTCCTTGGAGTAGCCGTAGATGCCGATATGCTGGCGGAAACCGGAGAAAGCCCCGGCGTCGGCGAAGGGGATGGGGGCGCGGGAGAAGTACAGGGCCCGCTCGCGGCCGTCGCAGACCACCTTGACCACGTGCCGCGAGAGGAAATCGTCGTAGGCGTCGTTGAAGCGGGCGGCGCTGACGACCGCTTCCCGCTCCAGGGCCAGGGCCACCTCGCGCACCAGCGCCGGCGGGATGAGCGGCTCGTCGCCCTGCACGTTGACCACGGCATCGGCGTCCAGGCGCTCGACCACGGCCGCGACGCGCTCCGTCCCGGATTTTATATTGCTATCGGTCATTTCGACGTTCCCGCCGAAGCGGGTCACCTCGGCGCGTATGCGCTCGTCATCGGTGGCCACGATGACGCGCGTGAAGCACTGCGCCGCCTCGGCCTGGCGGTACACCCTCTCGATCATGGTGCGGCCGGCGATCACGGCCAGGGGCTTCCCGGGGAAACGGCTGGACTGGTAGCGGGCGGGTATGACGGCGACGACCCTCATCGCGCCGGCTTGGGCTCGCTGTCCCGGTTCTTGCTCTCCAGCGCCTTCATCTCCATCTGGCACGATCCCTGGAAGAACGCGCCCTCCTCGATGATCAGCTTGGGGGCGGAAAGCGAGCCGATCACCCGGCCCTTGGAGAAGATCTCGATCCGCTCCTTGGCCTTGATCGCTCCCTTCACCCGGCCGTTGACGGAGATGGTGACCACGTCGATGTCGGCCTCGACTTCGCCGCTCTCGCCGACGATCAGGCCGTTGCCCGAAAGGAGCTTGCCCTTCAGGACGCCGTCGATGCGGAAGTTCTCCTTGAACTTGACGTCGCCGCTGATCTCGGTGTCGCGATCGATGAAGCCGCTGATCTTCAGGGGCGCCTCGACTTTGTTCATGTCATTTCTCCTTGTTGAGGATGGCGTAGAGCCGGTCGAACTCCGCCAGCGAGTTGAAGAAGATCTCCACCTTGCCCCGGCCGTTGCGGGAATAGAGCAGCTTCACCTTGGTGGCCAGGCTGTGGGTCAGGCGGTTCTCCATCTTGACGATGTCGGGGTCGGCGGCGGGCCGGACCCGGCGCGGCGCCTCCTCGTATTTCTTGACCAGCATCTCCGCCTGGCGGACCGACAGCCCCTTGCGGACGATCTGGGCGGCGGCGGCCAGCATCTCGCCCTCGCTCTTCAGCGACAGCAGGGCGCGGGCGTGCCCCTGGTCCAGCTTGCCCTGCACGACCGACTCCTTGATCGGCGCCGGCAGCTTGAGCAGGCGCAGGAAATTCGCCAGCGTCGCCCGGTTCATGCCCAGGCGGTCGGCCGTCTCCTGCTGCCCCTCGCCGCTGCGGGCGATCAAGGCCTCGATGCCCTCGGCGATCTCGATGGCGTTGAGCTCCTCGCGCTGGATGTTCTCGATCAGCGCCTTGGCCATGACGTCGTCGTCGGAGAATTCCTTGACCACGGCCGGAATCTTTTCCCACTTCAGCAGCTGGGCGGCGCGCCAGCGTCTCTCGCCGACGACCAGGAAATACTTGCCGTCGCGCTTGTACACCACCACCGGCTGGATGACGCCGTCCTCCTTCATCGAGTCGGCCAGCTGCTGCAGGGCGTTCTTGGCGAACGCCTTGCGCGGCTGGAACGGATTGGGATGGATGCTGTCCACGTCGAGGTCGACCAGCTTGTTCTTTCCCAGCGGCTCGTTGGCGATGATGGCCGCGATCCCCTTGCCCAGCACTTTGCGTTTCATTTTCCCGTCATCTCCTTGGCCAAGGACATGTAGGCGCGGGCCCCCGCCGAGCGGATGTCGTAGAGCTGGATGGGCTTGCCGAAGCTTGGCGCCTCCGACAGGCGGACGTTGCGCGTGATCACGGTGTCGTACACCTTGGATTTGAAGAAGTTCCTCAGCTCGTCCTCGATCTGGCGCGAGAGGTTGGTGCGCTCGTCGTACATCGTCAGCAGCACGCCCTTGATCTCCAGGGCGGCGTTGAAGTTCTCCTTGATGCGGTTGATGGTGTTCATCAGGTCCGAGAGGCCTTCCAGGGCGTAGTACTCGGCCTGGATGGGGATCAGCACGCTTCCCGCCGCCGTCAGGGCGTTGATGGTGAGCAGGCCCAGCGAGGGGGGCAGGTCGAGCAGGATATGCTCGTACTCCGTTCCCAGCTCGGCCAGGACGTTCTTCAGGTACAGGTGGTTGCTGTCGTCGGAGACCGTCTCGAGCTCGAAGCGGGCCAGGTTGCGCGACGCCGGCACCACGTCCAGGAACTTCAGCTCGCTCCCCAGGATGGCCTCGCGGATGCCGGCCTCTCCGGCCAGGACCGCGTAGACGTCCCGCTTCAGGGAGCTCTTGTCCAGCCCCATGCCGGTGGTGGCGTTGGCCTGGGGGTCGAGGTCGACGAGCAGGACCTTCCTCTCGGCGATGGCCAGCGCCGCCGCCAGGTTGATGGCGGTCGTGGTCTTGCCCACTCCCCCCTTCTGGTTGGCTACGGCAATAATCTCACTCATGACGCATGTGTTTCACGTGAAACATTCTCCAGTTTGAAGACGACCAGGTTGTCCCGTGAGGGGATATTATAGCTGGTTTGGCGGAATTTTGCCAGCCGCGGTGCGATTTTGCCGATCTTGGCGGGAGACGAGATGAGCAGCAGCTCGCGCACCTTGCCGCGCAGGACGTACTCGGCCAGCGCCTCGATGGCGGGAAAGCCGCGGGCGGCCAGCGAGCTGTCGAAGCGGCCGCGCCGGTGCATGAAGTCCTGCACCGGCCCCTCCCACACCTCGGCGTTGTCCAGGCGCAGCCGGCGCAGCGCCTCGTGCAGGAAGGCCGCCTTCTTGCCGATGGTCTCGACCAGGACGACACGCTTGGCGGGCAGGGCGAGGGCCAGCGGGATGCCCAGCAGGCCCCCGCCGCTGCCGGCGTCCACCAGCAGCGGCGTGGAGACCAGGTCCTTCAGCAGGAGCGTCTCGGCGACCAGCGCCTGCAGCGACTCGCGGGTCGAGTGGCGCGAGACCAGGTTGACCTTGCGGTTGTACTCGAGGAGGAAATCGAGGAACGCGTCGCCGCTCATCCCCGGGGCCGGAGCGCCCCGCACAGGGCGCAACGGGATGTTTCACGTGAAACAAGGGGGACGCGCATGGCTCAGGAGCGGCGGCTCTTGATGAAGACGAAGTAGGCGGCGGAGAGCAGCCAGACGGTCAGCACCGGCGGCAGGTAGCGGTCGAAGTCGACCAGCAGCAGGAAGGGAGCGAACAGCACCACCAGGATCGCCGCCACGGCCAGGACCCGCTTCACCGCCGTTGCCATGCGCATCAGAAGTTGAAGTAGGCCTCGAACTCCTTGGGATGGGGAATGCGCGCGACCTCCTCGATCTCGGCGCGCTTGACCTTCAGCCATTGCTGGATGAGCGCGTCGTCGAACACGCCTTCGTACTTGAGGTACTCGCCGTCCCGCTCCAGGCAGTCCAGGTCCTCGGCCAGGTCGGCCGGCAGCAGCTTGATCTTGCTCTGGAACACCTTGCTGTCGGGGATGACGCCGTCGAAGGGCCCGAAGTTGAACTTCTCCGGCGAGAGGTTCTTGAAGACGCCGTCGATGCCGGCGAGCAGCATGGCGGACAGGAACAGGTAGGGGTTGCAGGAGGCGTCGCCGGGGCGGTATTCCAGCCGCGTCTCGTTCTCGTCCACGTAGGCCGGGATGCGGATGGCGGCGTTGCGGTTGGAGGTGGCGAAAATGGCCGAGACCGGCGCCTCGAAGCCGCGCACCAGGCGCTTGTAGGAGTTGGTCGAGGGGTTGGAAAACGCGCTCAGCGAACCGGAGTGGAAGAGCAGCCCGGACAGGTAGTGCAGGCCGGCATCGGAGAAATTGGCGTAATTCCCCTTTTTCAGGAAGACATTGGCGCCGCGGTTCATGACGAACTGGTGGACGTGCCAGCCGTTGCCGGCCTTGCCGAAGAACGGCTTGGGCATGAAGGTGACGAACAGGCCGTGCTTGCGCGCCAGGTTGAACAGGACATACTTGATGATCACCGCCTGGTCGGCCGTCCGCAGCAGGGTGTCGAACTTGGTCTCGATCTCGTGCTGGTTGACCGCCACCTCGTGGTGGTGGTACTTGATGTCGATGCCCAGCTCCTGCAGGACGGCGACCGCCTCGTTCTTGAAGTCGACGTGCTCGTCCTCGGGGGAGCCGGCGTGGTACTGGTTGCTTTTCGTCTCGCTGTCCAGCTTCAGGAAGTAGAAGCAGCCCTCCTCGCCCACGCCGAACTCGGCCTCCTTGAAGATGAAGAACTCGAACTCGGGCCCGAACAGGGCCTGGGTGCCGACGCGCGACTTGGCCAGCGCCGCCTCGGCCTTGGCGGCCACGAAGCGCGGGTCCTCGGCGAAGCGGCTGCGCGCCCGGTCGGTCAGGTGGATGCCGGCCATGAACACCGCCGTCTTGCGGGTCCGGAAGGGGTCGATGAACAGGGTGTCCAGGTCGGGGACCATGACCATGTCGCTCTTCTCCGGCTTGGCGAAGCCGTACGACGAGGCGTCAAACCCCACGCCGTTGCGCATGAGCTTCTCGTCCAGCATGGAGACGGGGAGAACGAGCGAGTGCAGCTTGCCCCGCAGGTCCAGGGTCTTGAGGTCGATGAACTCGACCTGCGCGTCCTTCAGCTTCTTTTTGGCGACGGTGAGGGTGATTTTTTCTTTCATTCCTGCCATATACACAAAAACATTTTTATTGTCAAGGCTTGACACCCCGGACCTTTTCTTCTAAGATGGCGCGGTAAGCCTTGAGGAATCCGAGAGATCGACATGAAATTATTTTCCACATTTGTTAAAATTTTTGTGGAAAATGGTGGCAGGGATGGATAATCTACAGAAGTTGAAAAACTACCTGGACAGCGTCCTGGACGAACCCACGATCAAGAAATGGATCGAGCCGCTGAAATACATCGGCACGCTGGAAAAGACGCTGTTCCTGGGCGCGCCCGACCGCAAGAACCTGCAGTGGGTGCGGCAGAACCTGCTGGAGGACATCAACCATTATACCCGCAAGCATTTCGACTTCATCACCAAGATCGTTCCCCTCGACGACGAGGAGAGCCTGCCCGAGGCGGCCGACGAGGGGCGCAAGGAGCCGGGACCCGATTCCCGCCTGCAGAAGAAATACACCTTCGAGTCGCTGGTGCAGAGCGACTCCAACCGCATCGCCTACTCCTTCGCCCACAGCGTCGCCGAGTTCCCCGGCAAGTCCTACAATCCCCTGTACATCTACAGCGACGTCGGCCTGGGCAAGACCCACCTGATGCAGGCCATCGGCAACCGCCTGCTCGAGAACAACGGCAAGATCAGCGTGGTCTACCTGACCACCAGCGATTTCATGAACGAGTACGTGGAGTACACGCGGCTGAGCAAGCGCTCCGATTTCATCAAGAAATACACGTCGGTCGACGTGCTGTTGATCGATGATATCCAATATATCACCAAGTGGGGCGGGACCAGCGAGCAGTTCTACTACATCTTCAACAACCTGATCCAGCAGGAGAAGCAGATCGTCATCTGCGCCGACAAGCACCCGGACAACATCCCCGACCTGGAGAAGCGCATCAAGTCGCGCTTTGAGATGGGCGCCATCGTCGACATCTTCCCCTATGACCTGGAGGCGCGCATCGCCATCCTGCAGAAGAAGATCGCCGAGCGCAAGAGCATCTATCAGAACGAGCTTTCGATCCCCAATGACGTGATCGAGTTCCTGGCCAACGCCATCAAGGACAACATCCGCAAGCTGGAGGGCGCGCTGAACCGGCTGCTGGGCTATGCCGACCTGAAGCACGCCGACCTGCGCTCGGACACCATCACCCTGCCCTTCGCCAAGGAGGCGCTGCGCCCCTACATCAACATCGAGAAGAAGGCCGTCACCATCGACACCATCCAGGAGTTCGTTTCCGAGAAGTTCGACATCGCCATCGACGACCTGAAATCGAAGAACAACTCGCCCAAGGTCGCCCTGCCGCGCCAGGTGGCCATGTACCTTTCCAAGAAGCTGACGCGCAGCCCGCTGGTGGAGATCGGCGCATCCTTCGGCGGCAAGCACCATACGACCGTCCTGCACTCCATCAACAAGATCGAGAAGATGCTGCAGGACGACAGCGACTTTTCCAGAAAAGTGCATTCCTATGTTGAATTTTTCGCCGACTAGGGTTTTCCACCGCGCGCACATCTTTTCAACAGCGGCCCCCAGAAGCGGAACGCGCGCTGTCCCAAGCGCAAGGGAACTTTTCCACTTCCGCCTGTTGCATGTTTGACTTGATTTGATTATGATACTCTTTCACGTAAGATTAGAGTAAGAGAAAGGCAGGTCGAAAATGAAAATTTTTGTGGAAAAGGCGAAGCTGGAAAACGAGCTGCGGCTGTTCCAGGGGATCTTCGAGAAGAAGGCCATCATGGAGATCCTGCAGAACATCAAGCTCTCGGCCATGGACGGCGGCGTGCTGGAGCTGGTCGCCACCGACCTGGAGATCGGCCTGGTCACCAACCTGCAGGTCGAGGTGAAGAACGTCGGCTCCTTCACCGTGAACGGCAAGGACCTCTACGACCTGGTCTCCAAGATGCCTGACGGCATGATCGAGATCTCCGAGGACAATGACCTGCAGGTCGTGATCACCAACGAGAAGAAGACCTGCAAGTACAAGATGCTCGGGCTGCAGTCCGCCGACTACCCCGAGTTGCCGGCCAACGACATGTCCGGCGCCGTCTCCCTGCCGCTGGCCGACCTGCAGGCCATGATCAACAACTGCTACTACGTCATCTCCCCCGAGCTGAAGTTCAACCTGGGCGGCGCCCTGATGAGCATCTCCAAGAACAAGCTGGAGATGGCGGCCACCGACGGCCACCGCCTTTCCTATACGTTCTTCGCCGCCGACACCGGCGTCGGTGAGACGGTGGAATACATCCTGTCGCGCAAGACCCTGCTGGAGGTGCTGAAGATCGGCAGCGCCGGCGAGGTCGAGTTCGCCTTCGACAACAACAACCTCTTCTTCAAGCACAAGAACCGCGTCCTGTGCTCGCGCATCGTCGACCAGAAGTTCCCCAACTACAAGACGGTCATTCCCGACAAGACGGAGCAGACGGCGGTGGTGAAGACCGAGGAGCTGCTGCAGACGCTGCGGCGCATCCTGATCTTCAAGACGCGCAACAACGGCGTGGTGTTCAAGTTCTCCAAGAACAAGCTCGTCCTGGAGCGCACCACCCCCGAGAAAGGCGAAGGCTACGACGAGATCCCCGTGGAGTTCCCGGGCAAGTCCGTCAGCGTCGGCTTCAACGGCAACTTCATCCTCGACTTCCTGACCCACATCGACGCCGAAAAGATCGCCATCGGCATGAACGACAGCGAGAGCTCCTTCCAGTTCAAGCCGCTGAACGGCAGCGGCTCCCACTTCATCTACATCGTCATGCCGCTGAACATCTGACCGCTGCTTGCAGGTAAACAAGTTAGAAATTAACGGATTCCGCTGCCTGAGGGGGTTCGGCGTCGAGTTCGCCCCCGGGAAGAACCTGATCTTCGGCGCCAACGGCAGCGGCAAGACCTCGGTCATCGAGGCGCTCCACATCCTCGGCTTCGGCAAGTCGTTCATCCCGGTCGGCCATCGCGACCTGGTCTGCTTCGGCGGCCCCGGATTCTACCTTAATGCCGATATATCCGATAGAACTGGGGAAAACCGCATTTCCGCCCGCATGGAAAAGAGCTTCATCCTGCAGCTGAACGGCGAGCGCGCGCCCCTGACCCGGGTGGGGAACCACCTCTATCCCCTGTTCTTCTCCCACTTCCTCTACGGCCAGTCGGTGGACGGCGTCTCGGCGCTGCGCCGCCTCGTCGACCGCTTCATTTACGGCCTCTCCACCCTTTACTTGCACGACCTTTTGCGCTATAATCATGCCTTACGACAGAAGAATCATCTGTTGAAAAACTTGGCTAGATCGATCCAATCATCGGAACTGCGCAGCTGGAATAAACTGCTGGCCGAGGCGGGAAGCGGCGTGATCGCGAAGCGGAGGGCATTCACGGACCAATTGAACGGCACCCTGGCGGAGGCGTTCGCCGAGGACATCGCCCTGGGCTACCTCCCCGTCACCGGCCTGGAGGGAAGCGACCCCGTTCCCGACCTGCTGGACGGCATGGAGCGGGCGCGCGAGACGGAGGTCCGCTGCCGCCGCGCGCTCGTCGGGCCGCAGCGCGACCGCTTCGAGATCACGGTGGCCGGCCGCCGGCTGCCGCTGTTCTCGTCGGGCGAGAAGAAGAAGTACGCCATGATGCTCTACATGGCCTACATCGACCTCTTCCGCCGCACGCGCGGCGAGTACCCGGTGTTCCTGCTCGACGACTACGACGCCGCCATGGACGAGCGCAACCTCGGCTTCGTGCTCGGCCATTTCCCGGCCCTGCAGGTCGTCGCCACCGCGGTCGATCCCGATCCGCGCTTCGAGCGCCGCATTGAGCTGAAGAAGGAGTAGCACGAGTGGACAAGACCAACGCCAGCTTCGAAGACAAGTCCTACACGGCCGACAACATCAAGGTCCTCGAGGGGCTCGAGGCGGTGCGCGTGCGGCCGGCCATGTACATCGGCAGCACCGGCGCCCCCGGCCTGCACCACCTGGTCTACGAAGTGGTGGACAACTCCATCGACGAGGCCATGGGCGGCTTCTGCGACAAGATCGAGGTGACGATCCACTTCGACAACTCGGTCACCGTGAACGACAACGGCCGCGGCATCCCGGTGGACATGCACAAGGAGGAGGGCAAGGCGGCGGCCGAGGTGGTCATGACCACCCTGCACGCCGGCGGCAAGTTCGACAAGGAGAGCTACAAGATGTCGGGCGGCCTGCATGGCGTGGGCGTGTCGGTGGTCAACGCCCTCTCCAGCAAGCTGGAGCTGGAGATCAAGCGCGGCGGCAGCGTGTACGTGCAGAAGTACGCCTGCGGCAAGCCGACCACGCCGCTGAAGCAGGCCGGCAAGTCGGCCAAGCGCGGCACCAAGATCACCTTCTGGCCCGACGAGGAGATCTTCGAGACCATCGAGTTCAACTACGGCGTCCTGGCCCGGCGCCTGAAGGAGCTGGCCTTCCTCAACCAGGGGCTGACCATCGTGCTCAGCGACGAGCGCGTCGACAAGAAGGAGACCTTCTACTACAAGGGCGGCATCGTCGAGTACGTCAAGTACCTGGTGGGCTCCAAGCAGAGGATCCACAACACGCCGATCTTCCTGGCCACCAAGAAGGACGACATCGAGATCGAGATCGCCTTCCAGTACGTGGAGTCCTACAACGAGACCCTGTTCTCCTTCGTCAACAACATCAACACCGTGGAGGGCGGCACCCACCTCACCGGCTTCAAGTCGGGCATCACCCGCACCATCAACAGCGTCGCCCAGGCCAACAACCTGCTGAAGGACTTCAAGGAGGTCTTCTCCGGGGACGACGTGCGCGAGGGGCTGACGGCGGTGGTCTCCATCCGCCTCAAGGACCCGCAGTTCGAGGGGCAGACCAAGGCCAAGCTGGGCAACTCCGACGTCAAGGGCATCGTGGAGTCCTTCGTCAACCAGAAGCTGGGCGACTACTTCGAGGCCAACCTCGGCGTGGCCCGCGCCATCATCAACAAGGTGCTGCTGGCGGCCAAGGCGCGCGAGGCCTCCAAGAAGGCCAAGGACCTGGTGCGCAAGTCGAACCTCCTGGAGAGCACGACCCTGCCCGGCAAGCTCGCCGACTGCCAGTCGAAGAGCCCCGAGGACAGCGAGCTGTTCATCGTCGAGGGCGACTCGGCCGGCGGCTCGGCCAAGCAGGGGCGCGACCGCCGCTTCCAGGCCATCCTGCCGCTGCGGGGCAAGATCCTCAACGTGGAGAAGGCGTCGACCATCAAGATGCTGGAGAACGAGGAGATCAAGAACATGATCGCCGCCCTGGGCGTGGGCATCGGCAAGGACGTCTTCGACGCCGATAAGCTGCGCTACCACAAGATCGTGATCATGACCGACGCCGACGTCGACGGCTCGCACATCCGCACCCTGATCATGACCTTCTTCTTCCGCCAGATGCGCTCGCTGGTCGAGAAGGGCTACCTGTACCTGGCCCAGCCGCCCCTGTACCTGATCAAGAAGGGGCAGAGCAAGGTCTACCTGAAGAATGAGAAGGAGCTGGAGAACTTCCTGTTCGCCAAGATCGGCGACGAGGTCGTCTTCCGCAAGAAGGACTTCCAGGGCGAGCTGCTGAAGGGGCAGAAGCTGGTCAAGTTCATCAAGCTGGTGCACAAGAAGAACCTGCTGATGATCAACCTGGAGAAGCGCGGCATGCCGCGGCCGCTCACCAAGAAGCTGGTCCGGCTCATCGACAACGAGAACGATTTCCAGGACAAGACCAAGGCCAAGGCCATCGCCCAGCAGCTGCTGAAGGATTCCCTGTGCCAGAGCGTGGAGACCCGCTTCGACAAGGAGTTCGGCGCCTACACCCTGGACATCGAGTTCGAGATGAACGGCGTCTCCAGCCGCAAGGCGGTCGACCACGACTTCCTCACCGGCCCCGAGTTCTCCGACATCAACGAGATCTACGACAAGCTGGACGAGTATCCCGCCGCGCCCTACTTCATCGAGATCGGCAAGGAGACCTTCGTCCAGGAGAGCCGCAAGGACCTGGTGACCTTCCTCTTCGACCGGCTGCTGAAGGGCCTGGCCATCCAGCGCTACAAGGGCCTCGGCGAGATGAACCCCGAGCAGCTGTGGGAGACCACCATGGACCCGGAGCATCGCACCCTGCTGCAGGTGGGGGTGAACGACGTCCGCGAATGCGAGGAGATCTTCGACACCCTGATGGGCAATGATGCGGCCAAGCGCAAGGACTTCATCGTGCAGAACGCCCTGAACGTGCGCAATCTCGACATCTAAAGGAACCCGGCATGGAAGGAAAAGAGCAGGACAAGGAAGAGCGCAAGGTCAAGATCGAGGAGGTCGCCATCGAGAACGAGATGAAGACCTCGTACCTCGACTACTCGATGAGCGTCATCATCGGCCGGGCCATCCCCGACATCCGCGACGGCCTGAAGCCGGTCCACCGCCGCTGCCTCTTCTCCATGCACCAGACCGGCTCGCACCACAACCAGCCCTACAAGAAATCGGCGCGCATCGTCGGCGACGTCATGGGCAAGTACCATCCCCACGGTGACGCCGCCATCTACGATACCCTCGTGCGCATGGCCCAGGACTTCTCGCTGCGCTACCCGCTGGTCGACGGCCAGGGCAACTTCGGCTCCATCGACGGCGACCCGCCGGCGGCCATGCGCTACACCGAGGCCCGGCTGGAGAAGATCACCAACGAGATCCTCAACGACCTGGACAAGGGCACGGTCGACTTCATCCCCAACTACGACGGCTCGCTCACCGAGCCGGCCATCCTGCCCTCGCTGCTGCCCATGCTGCTGCTCAACGGCACCAACGGCATCGCCGTGGGCATGGCCACCTCCATCCCGCCCCACAACCTGGGCGAGCTGGTCGACGCCTTCAACCACTTCGTCGACAACCGCGACGCCAGCGTCGACGAGCTGATGAGGATCATGCCCGGGCCGGACTTCCCCACCGGCGGCTTCATCTTCGGCCAGAACATGATCAAGTCCGCCTACGAGACCGGCAAGGGCAACATCGTCGTGCGCGCCAAGGCCGTGGTCGAGAACGACGCCCGCGGGCGCGAGCGCATCGTCGTCACCGAGATCCCCTACCAGACCAACAAGGCCAAGATCCTGGAGAGCATCGCCGACCTGGTCAAGAGCAAGCGCCTGGAGGGCATCGCCGACCTGCGCGACGAGTCGGACCGCGACGGGCTGCGCGTCGTCATCGAGCTGAAGAAGGACGAGATCCCCGAGGTCGTCCTCAATACCCTGTACAAGCACACGCAGCTGCAGATCAGCTACTCCATCATCCTGCTGGCCATCGTCAACCAGCAGCCGCAGCAGTTCACCCTCATCGAGTACTTCAACCACTTCCTGGGCCACCGCAAGGAGATCATCCGCCGCCGCTCGCTGTTCGAGCTGGACAAGGCCGAGAGGCGGGCGCACATCATCGAGGGGCTGAAGATCGCCCTGGCCAAGCTCGACCAGGTGATCAAGATCATCCGCGGCGCCCCGAACCGCCCCGAGGCCAAGGCGGCGCTGATGGAGAAGATCAAGCTGTCGGCGCTGCAGGCCGACGCCATCCTGGACATGCAGCTCTACCGCCTGACCGGGCTGGAGATCGAGAAGCTGGAGAACGAGTACATCGACCTGATCAAGCTGATCAACCACCTGCGCGAGCTGCTGGCCAGCGAGCGCCTGATGCTGAACGCGATCAAGGAGGAGCTGCGCAAGGTCAAGGAGCAGTTCGCCGACAAGCGCCGCACCGAGATCGTCGCCAAGGAGCTCTCCGAGTTCCGCATCGAGGACATGATCAAGGACGAGGACTTCGTCATCAGCTACACGCGCAACGGCTACATCAAGCGCACCACCCTCAGCTCCTACCGCAGCATGAACCGCGGCACCATGGGCAAGAAGGGCATCGGCCTCAAGGAGGAGGACGCCATCTCGCGCGTCTTCGTCGCCTCGGCGCACGCCTACATCCTGGCCTTCACCGAGAAGGGGCGCATGTTCTGGATCAAGGTCTACGACATCCCCGAGGCCGACAGCGCCGGCCGCGGCAAGCCCATCAACCGCCTGATCGGCATCGCCCCCGAGGAGCGCGTCTGCTCGGTGATCAACGTCAAGGACTTCCCCGCCGACCGCTACGTGATGCTCTTCTCGCGCCAGGGCTACGTCAAGAAGACGTCGCTGGCCGAGTTCTCGCACCCGCGCATCAGCGGCATCATCGCCGCCGAGGTGCCCGACGACGACCGGCTGCTGGAGGCGGTCATCACCTCCGGCCGCAACGAGGTGATCCTGGGGACCTACCTGGGCAAGGCGCTGAAGTTCAGCGAGGCCAACGTCCGGCCCATGGGCCGCGGCGCCCGCGGCGTCACCGCCATCAAGCTGGGCAAGGGCGACTGCGTGGTCGGCGCCGACGTCATCGACGAGAAGGACAAGTACATCCTGACCGTGACCGAGAACGGCGTGGGCAAGAAGTCCGACCTGTCGCTGTACCGCCTGCAGAACCGCGGCGGCAAGGGGCTGATCAACATCCGCATCACCGAGAAGCTGGGCAAGGTGGTCGGCCTGGCCACCCTGGGCGAGGAGGACAGCGAGATCATCCTCTGCTCGGAGAAGGGCATCCTCAACAAGCAGGACACCTCGGAGCTGCGCGCCAAGGGGCGGGCCACCCAGGGGGTGAAGCTGGTCAACCTGCGCCCCGGCGACCGGGTGGTGGCCATCGAGAAGGTGAGGCAGGAAGAGAAGTGATCAGCCCTGCAGGCGGCGCAGGTTGGCCGCCACCTGCGCCAGCACCTCGGGAACGGCGACGCCCTTGATGGCGGCGATGCTCTCCACCACGCGGACGACCCCCAGCGGCGTGTTGCGCCGGCCGCGCTCCGGCTCCGGGGCCAGGTAGGGCGAGTCCGTCTCGCTCAGCAGCCGCTCGAGCGGCGTCGCGGCCACGACCCGGCGCAGGGCATCGGCCTTGCGGAAGGTGATGATCCCCGAGAACGAAAGGGAGTAGCCGCGGCCCAGGATCTCCCTGGCCGCCTCCTCGTCGCCGGTGAAGCAGTGGAACACGACCGGGCCCGGGAAGCGCTCCTGCTCCAGGATGTCCAGCACCCTGCGCTCCGCCTCCCGCGAGTGGATGACCAGGGGCAGGCCGCGCTCGGCGGCGATCGCCGCCTGGCGGCGGAACGCCTCCTCCTGGCGGTCGCGCGGCGCCAGGTCGTAGTGGAAATCGAGGCCGACCTCGCCCAGGGCCAGCACGCGGTGGCGGTCGAGGAAGGCCAGCAGGCGCTTTTCGACCTGCGGCGTGTAGCCGCCGGCATTGTGCGGATGGGCGCCGGCGGCGGCCATGATCAGGTCGTGGCGGGCCAGGAGCTCGGCGGTGGCGTCCAGGGAGGCCTCGT
>DAHVOV010000123.1 GCA_027318645.1 Candidatus Aminicenantota bacterium | reverse complement strand
GCGGTGGCCGAAGCGGTCGTTGACCTCCTTGAACCCGTCCAGGTCGACGTACAGCAGGGTGGCCCGGCGCCGGCGGCGGCGCGCCAGGGCCAGCGCCTGCACCAGGCGGTCATTGAGCAGGGAGCGGTTGGGCAGGCCGGTCAGCGGGTCCTGGTAGGCCATCTGGCGGATGGCCTCCTCCAGCTGGCGGCGGCGGGTGACGTCACGGTTGATGCTGAGGATGGCCGCCTGGCCGCCGTAGGAGACCGGCGCCGCGTTGATCTCCAGGCGCATCTCGCTGCCGTCCTTGCGGAAGTGGACGGTCTCGAAGCTGCGCAGCGACCTGCGCTCCAGGGTGCGGCGGATGCGCGACCGGCCGCGGGCCACGTCCTGGCTGAGCGCCTCCAGGGACATGCCGATCATCTCGCCGCGGCGGAAGCCGTACAGCTCGCAGGCGCGGCGGTTGACGTCCAGGATGGTCTCGCCCCTGACGGCGAAGATCATGATGGCGTCGTGCGCGTGCTCGAACAGGCGGCGGTAGTCCTGCTCCGAGCGGCGCAGCGCCTCCTCCACCCGCTTGCGCTCGCTGACGTCGACCAGGATGCCGTCGATGTAGAGCACGCGCCCCCGGGCGTCCTTGATGGCGCGCGGGTGGTCGCGCACCCAGATGGAGCCGCCCCCGGCGACGCGTAGCTCGAACTCGCTGAAGGCGATGCCGCGCGCGGCCAGGCGCAGGATGTGCTCGCGCCGCGAACGGCGGCGGACGTACAGGTCGCGGACGTTCCGGTCCAGCAGGTCGCGGCGGCGGCGGAAGCCGAGCATGCGCGCCAGCTCGCGGTTGGCCTCGATGATGCGGCCGCCCGGCGTGGTGCGGTAGACGCCCACCGGCAGGTGCTGCAGCAGGTCGCGGTGGCGGAACTCGCCACCGGCCGCCCCCCGCTGCCGTCGCTCGCTTCGCTTGCCGTCCATTGCGGGACGATTATAACGGCGCCGGCCCCCCTTGGCAAGCGGGCGGCCGCCGCCGGCGCTCATAGCGGGACGACGCGGATGGTGTCGGAGAGCTCCTGGCGCAGCAGGTTCTCGATGAACTGCAGGGTGCCCTTGGTGCTGCTGACGCAGCCGCGGCAGGCCCCTAGGTAGCGGATGTAGACGCTGACCTCGCCCGTCGGCGCGGCCTCGCGGATGTCGACCACCTCCAGGCTGCCGCCGTCGGCGGCCAGGGCGGGGCGGATCTTCTCGTCCAGGGCCCTCTCGATGAGCCGGTGCTTCTGGATCAGGTTCTTGGCGCGGAAGTCGCCGGCGTCGGCCTGGGCCAGCAGCCGCTCCTTCTCCATGGCGGCGCGGGTGTCACGCAGGATGTCGACCAGGTAATGGGCGCGCTTCTCGTGGCCGCCGGGGCGGATGCACGACTTGCAGAAGGCGCCGGCCTTGGTGTACCGGGTGATCTCCTCGACCGTCTTCAGGTCGTTGACGCGGATGACCTCCTCGATGGTGCGCTTGCTGACGCGGGCGCACTCGCAGACGATGTCCTCCTCGGACAGGCTGGCCAGGTCCACCCCCTTGTACAGGGAGGCCGCCTTCTTGATCACGTCGTAGGCCATGACGCTGCAGTGCATCTTCTGCGGCGGGATGGCCGGCGAGCCGGGATCGTCGCGCAGCGAGCGCTCCACCTCGAGGTTGGTGATCTTCATGGCCTCGTCGACGGTCTTGCCGATGGCCAGCTCGGCCATCATGTCGGAGGAGGCGATGGCCGTGCCGCAGCCGAAGCTCTTGAATTTGGCGTCCAGGATGCGCTCGGTCTTGGGATCGACGGCCCAGAACAGGCGGACGGCGTCGCCGCAGGCCTCGGCCCCCCAGTCGGCCACGACCAGGCGCGCGCCCATGGCCTGGGCCTGCTCCTCGGTGATCTCGCCGCGGAAGCGGGGATTGTTCATGCGCTCGTTCACCTTCCGGGAATACTGCTCCCACAAGGAGCCGCCGATCAGATCGTTCTTGGCCATTTTATCATGCTCCTATTGCTCACGGTTTGCTTGGGTAGGTCGAGGAGATGGCGCGCAGGCGCTCGACCGAGCGGCGGATGATCTCGGCCGCCCGACCGATCTCCTCGGCGGTGGTGAAGCGCGACAGGCTGAAGCGCACGCTGGTGTGGGCCAGCTCCTCGTCGATGCCCATGGCCACGAAGACGGGGTTGGCCTCCAGCGACTCCGAGGCGCAGGCGCTGCCGGTGGAGGCGGCGATGCCGGCGGCGTTCAGGTCCCAGATCATGGCCTCGCCCTCGATGCCGCGGAAA
>DAHVOV010000103.1 GCA_027318645.1 Candidatus Aminicenantota bacterium | reverse complement strand
GCGAGGGAAAGGTGTAGGTAAGGAAAATGATGCGCGGCTGCCACATCCTCGTCCCCCATGCCCCTGCCTGGCGGCAGAAGGCCGCCAGATAGGCCGGATCGCCCTCGATGGCCACCGGCTCGTAGTCGTTGATCTCCTGGGCCATGCGCCGCACGTCGGCGGCGGTCCAGGTGGCGGGGTTGAGCTTCTGGTTGACGTAGAGGTGGCGGCCGATGGTGCGCTCGGCGACGCTCAGCGGCCGGGGGCTGAAGCCGGGGCCGACGCAGCGCGGCGAGGCCAGCACCGCCTCGCGGTGGCGGCCGTCGGCGAAGCGGCGGGCGTGGCGGTTGAGCCCCCAGGCGGCGCGCTCCGAATCCTCCCACCAGGCGGGGTTGAAGACCAGCGTCACGCGGTCGCCGGTGCTGCCGCTGGTCTGGGCGAACTCCACCTCGCCCGCGGCCAGGCCCGGGCCGAGCTCGCGCTGGCGGGGCACGAAGCCGGCCGGGAAATGGGCGCGCAGCTCGTGCTTGGTCAGGGCCGGCAGCGCCGCATAGCGCTCGTCGAGCGGGGCGCGCGGGCCGGGGTCGAGGCGCCGCCATTCGGCGTAGCCCGGGACGTCGGCCAGGGCCAGCTCCAGCGCCTCGCGGCCCCGGCGCCGGTAGCGGGCGAGCCAGCTCCCCGCCCCGCCGCCCGCCCGGCGCCCGCTTGCGGCGGACATGTCGCTACTTGCCGCCGACGAACTGCCGGGCGTAGTGGGCGGCGGTGAGCTTCTCGCCGCAGGCGCGTTCGATCATCTCCGGCCAGGGCCAGCGCATGCCGGGCTTGAACACCCGGTCGACCAGGAAGCGGCCGACCTCGGGCCGGCCGGCGAAGGACAGGTCCTCCAGGTCCGCCGACTTCAGCACGTCGACGGCGATGTGGTCGTACAGCTGCGACGCCAGCAGCTCGCCCAGGAGGTAGTTGTGGTAGTAGCAGGGATACAGGGCGATGTGGATCTTGGCGGCCCAGTCGGGCTCGTCGCGGCCGGCGGGCATCGCCAGCAGCTGGTATTTTTCGACCAGCTCCCACCAGCGGCGGTTGAGGTCCTGGCCCGGGTCCTCGTACAGGCTCTTCTCGAAGCGGAACATCACCTGCGCCCAGCGGCTGAACACCATCTGCTGCAGCCGCAGCGCCCGGCGGCTGTCGGCGCGGATGCGCTCGCTTTCGGCGGCGGGGACGCCGGCCGCGTCGCGCAGCCAGGAGGGCGAGGCGGCGAAGCGCCCGAAGAAGTTCGCCACCGCCTCGGTGGTGAACGCGTGGGCGGCGTCGCGCAGCAGCCAGGGCAGGGAGGGATCGTTGTACTTGGCGTAGACCGAGTGGCCGAACTCGTGCAGCAGGGTGTTCATCCAGTAGGAGTCGGGCTTGACGCTGCACAGGACGCGCACGTCGCCGCAGCGGTCGATGTCGCTGGAGAAGGCGTGCTGGTACTTGCCCGGCTTCTCGAACAGGTCGCTGCGGGCGATGACGTCCTCGATGTCGAGGCCGATGCCGCGGTAATAGTCGCGGGCCAGCGCCACCACGTCCCGGCCCCGGTAATAGGAGTCGAGGTCGACCGCGTAGATCGCCGGCGCCTCCTGGAAGAAGCGGTTCTGGTAGTGCCAGGGCCGCAGCGCCGCGCGCTCGATGCCGCCGCGGGCGGCCAGGAAGGCGTCGATGTCGTTCTTCAGGGCGGCGAAGCCGTCGCGCGTCAGCCCGTCCAGCTCATCGAAGAGCGCCTCGACCTGCGCCGGGTCCTGCTCGTTCAGGCGCAGCTGCATCTGCTGGAAGTTGGCGAAGCCGAGCCCGCGGGCCGCCTCGTTGCGCAGGGCGACCAGCTTCAGGATGTCGGGCGCGACGCGGCGGCCGACCTCCTTGCTCGCCTTCCAGACCTTCTCCAGCCGGGCGGAGTCGGTCGAGCTGCGCAGGATCTCCTCGGCGTCATTGTCGCTCAGCGCCTGGCCGTCGACCTGCATGCGGAAGGTGTTGAACGCCTGCTCGATCTTCGTCTGCAGTCGGACCATCTCCTCCAGTCGGGCGTCGGGCACCTGGTTGCCCAGGAAGGCGTTGTACAGGATGTCCAGCTGGCGCCTGAGCAGCGGCTCGCGGACCTTGCCGCCCTCGCGGAACGCCTTGAGCCGGGCGAACGAAGCGGCGTCGGCATGGACGCGCTTCAGCTGCACCTGCAGGTCGGCGGAGCGCCGGTAGTCCTCGTCGCGGCCGCTGACCGAGGCCTGGAAGCTGGCCAGGTTGGCGTCGCGGCTCAGGGGGACGACCTTCTCCTCGTAGGCCTTCAGGAAGGAGCGGAACGCCGCCTCGTCGTCCACGGCCTTGGCCGCGCCGGCGCGGACCACCAGGGCCAGGAAGGAGATGGCGGCGAGCGCCAGGGCGATCTTGATCTGGATCTTCATGTTGCCTCCTGGGAACGAAGATCCGATTATAGGCCCGCGGGCCGGCCGAGGCAAGCGCCGTTGCCGCGGGAAGCGTTCACTCCGATCCGGCCAGCGTGATCTCCTCGAGGTCCGGGAAGGAGAAGTACCGTCTCAAGATGACCGATGCCTTCCCTCCCTTGCCGTGTTGGCTCAGGACCACCCCATGGCGCTCGATCATGAGGTGGCCGTAGCCGGCGTCGCCAAAAATGAATTCCTTCAGGAGGACCATCCGGCCGTCCTGGAGGCGATATATTTTTTTCCAAGCGTCGGTAGCACGGCCCGCCGGCCAGGACTGGAACTCCACGTAATAGAAGTCGCCGGGCGCGACCATGTAAATCAGGCCCCGGTCGGGGCCGATGTCGCGGACGGCCAAGGTTGCCGTATCGATGCTCACAATGCGCCCCCCGGAAACGGCATACAACTCGTTCAAAGGGAGCCCGGGCGTCCACGTCTGGTAGGCGAAATCGATACTGAACCGACCAGGGATCTCGGCGACATGATCGCTGCCGGCCTGGCGCAGGCGGCGAACGGCCAGGCCGCCTTCGCTCCGCATAAAAAGCAGACCCCGGGTAAATACAGGGAGCATCCCCTGACAGGGCCCGAGATCGTCCACGCGGCCATCCTGCCAGAGACGGAGAACGCTTCCCGCCGGATTGGCGACAAGCCAGAACCGTTCGCCGCCGGCCTGATCGGCGCCGATGAAGAAAATACGGCCGTTCCGGCGCGGCCGGGGGGCCTGGAAGGGAATGATCCGGCGCATGGAGCCGTTGAGGTCAAGGCAGACAAGCTCCAGGTTCATCGTTTCCGCCGGGGCCTGTCTGGTTTTCCTTGCTGGGGCGGTTGCGTCGCGGCCCTGTCTCAGGAGGACGAAGCCCTCACCGTCATGGAGGAAGCCGGGGGTTTGGGAATCGAGGGGTTTCGCAACCGGGTTGCGATAGAGGAGCGACCACGACATGCCGGCCGTGTCCAGGCGACCGAGGACATTCGCTCGGCCGCGCGCGTCGTAGCCGCTCAGGAAAAGCCTCCCCTTCTCCTCG
>DAHVOV010000076.1 GCA_027318645.1 Candidatus Aminicenantota bacterium | reverse complement strand
TAGGGCGGTGTAGTCCGCGGCCATTGGCCCCTAGGCTTGCACGATGCAACGCTACGTCGCCTTCCTGCCGATGAACCTGCCCTACACCATGACGCCGGAGATGACGGCCCGCGCCGCCCGCTCGTTCCGCCCGCGCATCCTCTATCCCTACCACTATTCGGCCAGCGACCCGCGGCGCCTGGTCGAGCTGCTCGGCGGCGATCCCGCCATCGAGGTGCGCGTCCGCCGGATGAACTGAAACCCCCGGGGCCATGCAGGGAAGCGAATTCCGCGGCCTGGCCGAGGCGGTCACGCGGGCGTACGGAGACGACCCCTGGTACTTCCTGCGCGAGCTGGCGCAGAACAGCCGCGACGCCGGCGCCCGGGCCATCCGCGTTGAGGCACAGGCCGCCTCCGGCGGGAGCGAGACGATCGTCTTCGCCGACGACGGCCGGGGCATGACCCTGGCCCACGCCCGGCGCTTCCTCTTCCGCCTTCATGCCTCGGACAAGGGCGGCGATCCCGCCGCCGCCGGCCGCTACGGCGTCGGCTTCTGGACCGTGCTGCGCTTCGGGCCGTCCCTCATCCGCATCGAGTCGCGAAGCGGCGGCGAGGCCTGGGCCGTCGAGCTCGACGCCGGGCTCGCCGCCCGCGCGTCCGACTGCCGGCGCAACGCTCCCGGCACGACGGTCACCCTCGTCCGCCCCGCGCGCAGCGCCTCGCCGGAGGAGTTCGCGCGCCAGGTCGGGGAAGGCCTGCGCGCCTACTGCCGCTATCTCCGGCGCAACGACCGCCGCGGCTCGCCGCTGTCCCTGGTCTACGGCGGCCGCGAGCTGACCGAGCCCATGGCGCTTCCCGGGCCGCTCAGCCTGCGCTTCCGCAGCGGCCCGGTCGAGGGGGCGGTGGGGCTGGCGGAAAACCCGGAGGTGAGCCTGTACGCCCGCGGCCTGCCGGTATGGCGCGGCGCGGCCCTGGACCAGATGTCGGTGCTGAACGTCGACGCCGCCGGCCGCACCGACGTGGGCGGGGGGCTGGCGCCGGTGTACCTGCTCAACGGCAACCACCTCGACGTGACCTTCTCCCGGGACCTGGCCGTGGAGAACCGCGCCCTGGCGCTCGTGCGCCGCCGGGCGGAGGCAGCGCTGCGGCGCCTGCTCGAGATCTCGCTGCAGAAGGTCTTCCCCCGGCGCTGGCCGGGCCGGCTGCTCGACCGCCTGCGCGCCGTCGCAGGCGTCCTGCTCCGCCCGGGCTGGCTCTGGCTGCCGCTCGTCGCCCTGGCGCTGCTGGCGCTGGAGCTCCTGGTGCTGCGGCCGGGGGCGGCCGCCGCCGCTCCCGACTGGTTCAGCCTGGACGACGCGCCGCGCTCCTATCCCGGCGCGGCAGTGGCCGCCGACGCCGTTCCGGGCGTGCCGCCCCTGGCCTATTCGCCGCCGCGCCCCCTGCTGCTGCGCCTGTTCACGGCCGACCTCTATGACGCGGAGCGGGGATTCATCCGCGGCCCGCGCCGCGCCCTGCGGCCTCTGGCCTTTGCCCCGCCCTGCACGGAGGAGAAACGCCTGCACCTGCGCCTCGAGGCCGGGGCAGGGAACGCAATCCTGCCGCTGCCCCCGGGATGGTCCCTCGTGCGCGGCACCCTGGCGCTCGACGGCCGGGCCGTTGCCGAGGTGAGCGCCACCGCCCAGGGCGAGGCCATGGCCCGCCTCCCCGCCGGGGGCATGGTCGCGTATGCCGCCTGCCCCGCCCCTGGCGCCGACGCTCCCCCCAGGGAAGATGCCGGCCTGTTCCTCTCCCTGCCGTCCGGATTCGCCCTTCCCGCGGACCTGGAGGCGGAGATCGCCGCGAACCGGCCCGTTGGCGCCGGCCAACGCGCGGCGCTGGCCCTGGCGCTGACGCGCGACCGTCTGGCCTACTCCGCCGCCGCGGAGACCGCCAGGCGCTTCCGCAGCGAGGCCGGCCGCGGCCGCTGGCTCGAGCGCGTGCTGCGCATCGGCGCCGGCGACTGCGATGTCATCAACGGCTTCCAGGTGCTGCTGCTCCGGCGCCTGGGCGTCCCCGCCCGCCTGGTCATCGGCCTGGTCGGCGACAACGGCGCTGCCCTCCCCCGCCTGCACGCCTGGGCCGAGTATCTCGACGGCGACTGGCAGGTGAGCGACGCCACGCCGCTGTCACGGTCCGGGGTTCCCTTCCCGGCCGCAACGGCCGCTGCTGCGGCGCCCGCGCCGGCCCCGGGCCCGGCGTCCACGCTCCCGAAGCGGAACCGAGCCCTGCCGCTCCTGCTGGCCGTGCTGGGGACGGTTGCGCTCGTTTCCTTCGCCGTCCGGCTCGCGCTGGCCGGCCGCGACCGCGCCGAGCCCGTCGCGGCCGCCGCCGACGAGATCCGCGGGCCGCTGCTGCAGATCGCGCGCCAGTCGCTGCTGCGCCCCGACGCGTGGGGCGCCGACAACCCCCTACGCCGCCATCCCCTGCTGCCGCTGGTGAACGGCGGGCGGATCTCGCTCCTGCGGGCGGAGTCCCTCTCGCGCCGGCAGCGGCTCCTCGTCACGGCCAACCGCAACCCCCTGGCGCTCTCCCTGGCCGCCGCGGGCGCGGCCGTGCTGGACCTGAGCCAGCCCGCGTACGCCCCGCTGCATGCCGTCCTGGAGGAGGCGATCGACGCCGACATGCTGTGCCGCCTGCGGCCGAAACCGCCGGGACAGGACGGGCTGCTGGCCGCGGTCAACGCCTTTCTCGTTCCCCAGGCGGCCGGGGGCAGGACGGGAGCGCGGCCGTGGTTCGCCGGCAGGCGGCGCACCCGGCCCGCTCCCTGCCTCCTGGCGGCGGGAACGCCGGAGCCGGGGATCCTCGCCGTCGACCTGCCCGTTGCGCCGCTGAATCCCCCCTTCCATTTCCCCAGGCGCTTCATCGCCGTCTCGCCCCGGGCTCAGGGATTTCTTGACGCCACGGTCCTGTTTCGCGACAACCCCGGCCTGGCGGTCCTGCGCTTCCTGCGCCTGCTGGGCGAGGAGGGAGCGCTGCCCCAGGGCTCCCTGCCGTCCCTGCTGCGCCGCGCGGCGCGCCGCCTCCTGGAGGAAGGTCATGAGTGAGCAGCTTCCGGGTGCGAACGCCGCCCCCGGCGCGGCGAGCCTTTCCGGCCTGTTCTCCGTCGACGCCGACGCCCACCTGCGCAAGCTCGCCGCCAGCATGTTCCCCACGCCGGCCCAGCTTCCCGTCGAGCTGGTGCGCGCCGCCCTGGGCCGCGGCGCCGGCACGGTCGCGGTGGAGGTCCGCCGCCGCCTCCTGGAGGTTGCGGACGACGGCGCGGCGATCGCCGAGGCGGAGTGGCGCGCGCTCGGCTGCGCCCTCGACGGAAGCCGGCCCGCCCTGGAGCGCGAGCAGGCCATCGCCGCCCTGCACGAGTCGGCCCGGCCCGGCATCGGCCCGCTGGCCGCCCTGCTGCCCGGGGCGCTGGACATCCTCATCGCCAGCCCCGGCGCGGGCTCGCGGCCGGGCCTGCGCCTCGCCGGTGGCACGCTGCGCCTCGTCCCCTTGGCCGGGCCGCGGCCGGGCACGCGCATCGTCGTCCGCCGGCGCCATGGCGACGCCGACGCGGAAAGGAGGCTCCTGGCCGAGCTGTGCGCCGGGGTCGACGCCGCCATCTCGCTCAACGGCCGGGCGATCGAGAAGAAGCCGATCCTGCGGCGGGCGCTGGTGCGCCAGGCGCTGGAGCCGGGGCCGACGGCCGGCGCTCCGCGCAGCGCGGTGTCGGTGCCGGCGCGCGGCGAGATCTGCCGTATCTGGCTGCTCGACCGCCAGATCCCCTGGCAGCTGTTCACCAGCGCCTCCTGCGCCGGGCTCGTCTTCGACGCCGCGCTGGAATCCCGCGTGCCGGCGACCGCGGCCGAGTTCACCGCCCTGGTCGACGCCGCCGCCGGGCTGTACGCCTGGCTGTGCGAACGCTATCCCTCCTTCCCGCCCCCCTGGCAGGAGCGGGTCGAGGAGCTGGTCTTCCGCCGCATCCGCGCCGCCAACGACCCGCGCCTGTCCTCCACCTTCGCCCCGTTCCGGCTGCTGGGCTCGCCGCGCCGGCTGAGCCTCGACGATGTGCGCCGCCGGGCGCAGGCCGGCCCGCTGACCGTTCTTCCCGCGGGCAGCGATCCCGGGCGTTTCCTCGACCCGCTCCAGGAGGCGCTGCTGCTGACGCCGCGGCAGATCGATTTCCTGGCCAACGACGCCGGCGTTCCCCTGAGCGTGCCTCCGGCGGCGGCCGACGGCCGGGGCCTGCCCGGGCGGATCATGGCGGCCCTGCGGCGGGCCGCCGTGCGCCGCCTCGCCCGCTTGCCGCACAGGCGCCTGCAGGAAGCGCCCGCGCTCCGGCCCGACGAGGAGCGGCTGTGCCGGGAGATGGAGGCCCTGCTGCGGGAGCGCGCCGCCGTCCCGCTCCCGCCCGCCGTCCGCGTGGCCATGGCCGCCGGCCGCGGACTCTTCCCCTCCTCCTGGCGCGCCGGAACGGAGCGCCCCGTCCTGTGGCTGCGGCGGGATCACCCGCTGGTCCGGGCCGCCGCGCGCAGCGTCGGCCGCGACCGCGCCAATGCCGAGCTGGCCTGGGCGGCGCTGGCCCCGCGCCCGCTTTTGACAGCCGGCGGCTCTTGAAATAGAATGTCCGCGGGGGGGATCCCCCGGAGAGGTGCCTCATGCTGTCCAGCCAGCGACTGACGTGGATCGCCATCGCCGTTGTCGCCGTGGCCATCATCGGTCTCGGCTATTTCCTGTTCCTGGCCCCGGCCAATGAAAAAAGCGCCGCCGCCCGGCCGGAGCCGTCGTCCCTTCCCGCCCCGGCGGCGGAGGAGCGGGCGCCGGCCGTTGCCGGGCCCGAAGCGCCGGTCACGCCGCTCGATCTCGACCTGGACGCGAGCGACGACGCCGTGCGCCGGCTGGTCATGGACCAGCAGCCGCCGGAGGCGATGCGCGCCTGGCTGAAGCAGAAAGACCTCGTGCGCACCGCCGTCGCCGCGGTGGACGCCATCGCCCGCGGCGAGAGCCCGGCGCCGCTCCTGCCGTTCCTTTCGCCGGCGGAGCGTTTCGCCGTGCTGGAGCGAGGCGGGAGGATGGTCATCGACCCGAAGGGCTTTCGGCGCTACGACCCGCTGGTGGCCGCCTTCGCGGCCGTCCCGGATACGACCTGGGTCCGCTGGTACGCGACGCTGCGGCCGACCCTGGAGAAGGCGTTCCGCGAGCTGGGCTACCCCGACGTCACCTTCGCCGAGCGGCTGCAGCAGGCGATCGGGCACCTGCTGCTGGCGCCGCCGATCGCCGGCGATATCGTGCTGGAAAGGAAGATGATGAGCTACGCCTTCGCCGATCCGGGGCTGGAGGGGCTCAGTGCCGCCCAGAAGCACCTGCTGCGGCTGGGACCGGCGAACGCGGCGCGCCTGCAGGCGAAGCTGCGCTCCCTTTCCCGGCTGCTGAGGACGGGCGGGGGAAAATAGCGGGGAGGAGATTCCTGCCAGGCCGCGGGCGCGGCAGCGTGCCGGGAACCGGCACGGACGGGAGGGTGCGGGCTATTCCGCTACCTTGACGTTGGTGGCCTTGGGGCCCTTATCTTCCTGGATGACCTCGAAGGTGACTTCCTGTCCCTCTTCCAGGGTCTTGAACCCTTCCTGGGAGACGATGGCGGTGTGGTGGACGAAGATGTCCTTGCCGTCCTCACCGTGGATGAAGCCGTACCCCTTCTTCGCGTCGAACCATTTGACTTTGCCTTTAAGCATGGTGTTCGTTCCTCGCAAACTGAATTGCGGTCATGCTAGCACACTTCATTCCGATAGTCAAACCAAGAGGTCGGACCGGTCAGACGGGTCGGACCGGTCGGACCTGTCGGACAGGTCGGACCGGCCTGACAGGAATTGCTTCCCTGCCGCCGTCATGGTACAGTGGCGGCGGAGGATACATGGCGCACCTGACCTCGCGCGCGGCGTACCAGCGGCTGACCCGGCGCCTGAACCTCTACCCGCAGGGAGCGCCCCCCTCCCAGACCCTCTTCCGCATCCTGGAAATGCTGTTTTCCGAGGCCGAGGCCGAGCGGGTCGCCAGCCTCCCCATCCGCCCCTTCACCGCCAGGAGGGCGGCCAGGGTCTGGAAGACCGACGAGGCCGCGGCGCGACGGACGCTGGAGGAGCTGGCCGGGCGCGGCATCCTGGTCGACTCTCCGGGCCCCGACGGGGCGATGGTCTATTGCCTGCCTCCGCCCATGGCCGGCTTCTTCGAGTTCTCCATGATGCGCGTGCGCGGCGACATCGACCAGCGCCTGCTGGCCGAGCTTTTCTACCAGTACCTCAACGTTGAGGAGGAGTTCATCCGCCAGCTGTTCTGCCGCGGCGAGACCCAGCTGGGCCGGGTGTTCGTCCACGAGCCGGCGCTGGGGACGGAAGGCTCGCTGCACGTCCTGGACCACGAGCGCGCCTCGCAGGTGGCGCGCACGGCGCGGCACATCGCCGTCGGCGTCTGCTACTGCCGCCACAAGATGGAGCACCTCGGGCGGGCCTGCGCCGCGCCGCGCGACATCTGCCTGACCTTCAACTCCACCGCCGACTCCCTCGCCCGCCACGGCATCGCCCGGCGCATCGACGCCGCCGAGGCCCTGGACCTACTGCAGCAGGCGCGCGAGCGCCAGCTGGTGCAGTTCGGCGAGAACGTGCGCGAGTCGGTCAACTTCATCTGCAACTGCTGCGGCTGCTGCTGCGAGGCGATGATCGCCGCGCGCCGCTTCGGCTTCCTGCACCCGGTGCACACCAGCCCCTTCCTGCCCGTCGTGGACGGGGCGGCGTGCTCGGGCTGCGGCCGCTGCGCCGACGCCTGCCCGGTCGAGGCCATGGCGCTGGTCTCGGCCAACGACCCGCGGCGGCCGAAGCGGCGGAAGGCGCTCGTGGACGAGGAGCGCTGCCTGGGATGCGGCGTCTGCGTCGCCGCCTGCCCGCAGCAGGCCGTCTCCCTGCGCCGGCGGCCGCAGCGGGTGATCACGCCGCTGAACTCCACCCACCGCGCCGTGGTCATGGCCATCGAGCGCGGCAAGCTGCAGAACCTGGTCATCGACGTCCAGGCCAGCTGGAACCACCGGGCCATGGCCGCCGTCCTGGGGGTGATCCTGAAGCTGCCGCCTCTCCAGCAGGCCCTGGCCAGCCGCCAGATGAAGTCCCGCTACCTGGAGTTTCTGCTTGCGAAGCGCAAGGATTAGATCTGGCACTGGCGCACGGACAAGAAATTAAAACACGGACGGATACGGACCGACACGGACAAGAAAAGAAACAAGAACCGGAACCCAGGCCAGCGGTTGTCAACCAGCGGCGATTCTGCTATAGTGGCGCTTCAGCCAAAAAGGAGCCCCCAATGAAAAAAATCGTCTCCGTCGCGATCGTGTTCGCGCTGCTCGGGTTCGTCGCCTGCCAGAAGGCCGGCAGCGCCGCCCAGGTCACGAAAAAAGAGGACCTGGACACGCAGATGAAGAAAGTCAGCTACGCCATCGGCCTCGACATCGGCAAGAACTTCAAGGCCCGCTCGATGGACATCGACCTGGACGCGATGCTGAAGGGACTGCAGGACGGCAAGCAGGGCACCGCGCCGCTGTTCAAGGACGACGAGATCCAGAAGATCATGACCCAGTTCCGCGACGACATGATGAAGGCCGAGCAGGAGAAGCGCCTGGCGCAGGGCAAGGAGAACCAGGCCAAGGAGGAGGCGTTCCTGAAGGAGAACGCCCAGAAGCCCGGCGTCAAGGTCACGGCCAGCGGCCTGCAGTACCGCGTGATCAGCGAGGGCCCCGGCCCGCTGCCCAAGGAGAGCGACACCGTCAAGGTGCACTACCGCGGCACCCTGCTCGACGGCACCGAGTTCGACTCGTCCTACAAGCGCAATCAGCCGGCCGTGTTCCCGCTCAAGGGCGTCATCCCCGGCTGGACCGAGGCCCTGCAGCTGATGAAGGTCGGCTCCAAGTACCAGTTCTTCCTCCCCAGCCGCCTGGCCTACGGCGAAAACGGCGCCGGCCAGGTCATCGGCCCCAACGCCACCCTGGTGTTCGAGGTCGAGCTGCTGGGCATCGAGAAGCCGGCCGAAGCGCCCAAGCCCGAGGCGAAGAAATAGCGAGACGTAATTCGTGATTCGTGATCCGCAGCGGGCAATCAGCGAAAGCCGCTTTCGCTGATTGCTCTTTTTATTTCAGATAGCGCCCCTCACTCTTCACTTTTCACTATTCACTATTCACTATTCACTTGTTTTTTCGACTACCGCCAGGCCGCCGCGCGCCGTCTCCTTGTAGCGCCACGACAGGTCGCGGCCGGTCATCCTCATCACCTCGACGACCTCGTCGAAGCTGATGCGGTGGCGGCCGTCGGACAGCAGGGCGAAGGCGCGGTGGTCGAGCGCGCGGGCGGCGGCGAAGGCATTGCGCTCGATGCAGGGGATCTGCACCAGGCCGGCGACCGGGTCGCAGGTCAGGCCCAGGTGGTGCTCGATGCCCATCTCGGCCGCGTACTCGATCTGGGCGACGGTCGCTCCCGACAGCTGCGCGGCGGCGGCGCCGGCCATGGCGCAGGCGACGCCGATCTCGCCCTGGCAGCCGACCTCGGCCCCGGAGATGGAGGCGTTGGCCTTGGCCATGGCGCCGAACAGCCCGGCGGTCTCCAGGGACTTGACGATGTCGGCCTCGGTGAGGTGGCGGTCCTTGGCCAGCAGGGTGAGGACGGCCGGCACCACCCCGGCCGAGCCGCAGGTGGGCGCGGTGACGATGAGCCCGCCGGCGGCGTTCTCCTCGGCCACGGCCAGGGCGTAGGCGAAGAGCCGGGAGCGGCGCTTCAGGGAGCCGGCGAACGACCGGGCCTTCAGGCAGTAGGAGCGGGCCTTGCGCGGCAGCTTGAGCGCTCCCGGCAGGACCCCCTCGTTGGCCTTGCCGCGGCGGACGGCGTCGCGCATCACCTGCCAGGCGTCGCGCAAGTAGTCGCGGATTCCCGCGCCTTCGTGCTCCTCGACCACCTCCCAGAGCTGCCGGCCGTTCTTCTCGCAGTGCGCCAGCACGGCGTCCATGGCGGCGAAGGGGTAGACGCGGCCCGCGTCGGGCGAGTAGCCGTCGTCGATCACCTTGCCGCCGCCGACGCTGTAGGCCGTCCAGGAGGCCGTTTCGCCGCCGGCGGCGTCCCGGGCGGAGAAGGTCATGGCGTTCGGGTGGCGCGGCAGGAAGGTGTCCGGCCGGAAGGCGATCTCCAGCCTGCGGCCGCGGAAGGCCTCGCGCAGCGTTTCCTCGGTCAGGTGGCCCTTGCCGGTGGCGGCCAGGCTGCCGAACAGCGTGACCTGGAAGGAGGCAGCGGCGGGGGCCTTCTCCAGGAAGGCCTCGGCGGCCGAGCGCGGCCCCATGGTGTGGCTGCTCGAGGGGCCGTGGCCGGTGCGAAAGATCTCGCGGATGGATTCCATGCCGGCGGGGGCGGAGAGGCGGCTAGCCGTGCATCACCGACTCGATGCTCTGCCCCTCCTTGCGGCGCGTGTCGGCGCGCTTGAGCAGGACCGAGAACACGAAGCCCACCGCCCCCAGCAGCGCGAACATGAGCATGGTGGCGCGGTAGTCGACGACGGCCACGCCCTGGCCGTTGATCACCTTCTGGACGGTGTGGGCGTCGGAGATGCGGCCGGCGACGTAGGGGAAGAGCATCAGGCCGACGTTCTGGATGTAGCCGATCACGCCGAACGCCGTCCCCAGCCGCTTCTCCGGCACCATCATGGGGATGGCGGCCCAGAGGGCGGCGGGCACGAGCGACAGGGCGATGCCGACCGCGAAGATCGGCAGGATGGGCAGGACGCGCGTGAAGCCGATCAGCAGGTGGCAGGGAATGAGCAGCAGCGAGCCGATCATCATCAGCGTGGCGCGCTTGCCGTAGCGGTCCACCAGCCAGCCGAAGATCGGGGTGAAGATCATGGTGCCGAAGATCAGCGCCGAGGCGATGGAGCCGGCCAGGGGGACGCTGTAGCCGAACTTCTGGACCAGGATGTCGGGGGCGTAGGCCTGGAAGGGGAAGACCGCCGAGTAGAAGGTGACGCACAGCAGCGAGATGAACCAGAACGAGGGGCTGAAGGAGAAGACCTCCTTGAGGCGGAACTTCTCCTCGCTCCCGGCGACGGCGCCTTCGGCCGCCGGCGCGCCGGCGCGTCCGCGCGCCCTGCGCTCCAGCCAGAGGTAGATGAAGTAGGTCGAGAAGCCGCTCAGCATGAGCACGGCGGCGAACCAGAGGGCGTTGCGCAGTCCCCAGTGCTTGGCGATCGGCGCCTGGATGTTGAGCGCCAGGAACGTGCCCAGGCGCATGATCGTCAGGTTCAGGCCGTAGGCGAAGGCCAGTTCCTTGCCCTTGAACCAGCGCGCCAGGACCTTGTTGTTCACCACCAGGATGGCCTCGGCGCCGACGCCGTAGATGGCGCGGCCCAGGAGCATGACCTTCAGCCCGGCGCCCCACTGCGGCAGGAAGCCCTTGTCCAGCCAGTGGTAGGCCGGCCCCAGCAGGCCGGGCAGCGCCGACATCGCGCCCACGGCGGTCAGCGCCGCGCCCAGGAAGCACAGGAACCCGTACAGGATGCCCGAGATCTTCAGGCCGAGCTTGTCGACCAGCACGCCGGCCACCAGCAGCATCAGCAGGAAGACGTTGGCCACGGCATAGGCCGAGAAGAGCAGCCCGTACTCGGAGCCCGTGAAGCCGAGCCCCCCCTGGGCGATGGTCGACTTGATCAGGGTGCCCAGCGGCGTGATGGAGTCGTAGATGAAGTATTGGGCGAAGCAGATCAGCGACATGATGGCCAGCACCAGCCAGCGGAAATAGGGCTTGAGCGGGGCGCGTTCGATCTCAGGGCTCATGGGGTTTCTCTCCTTGGTTTCGGGGCGGGACGCGGGGTAACGGCGGCGCGGGTCACGGGGCCGGCGTGCCGGGCTCCTGCGGCGGCGGTTCCTTGCGCGGGGGGGCCGGGGCGATCTCGCGTTCCTCGCCCTCGCGGCCCTTGCGCTCGGCGCGGACCTTGATCATGATGTCCCGCGGCGTGTTCTTGACCTGCATCTCCTCGCCGCCGGCGAGGAGCAGCACCGTGGGCGGGCCGGGACGGATCTCGCGGATCATGTCGGCGTTGAGCATGATTTCCAGGCCGTCGTGACGGAACAAGCGGATCATGGGGCGTCGCCTCCGGCCGCCGCTGGGCGGGAACGCCATCATACCACGATCGGCCTTTGCGGGCAATGTGATGAGTGATAAGTGATGAGTGATGAGAGGCAACAATGAGGATGAATTTATCTGAGTGATTAGTAATTAGTGATTCGTGATTGGAACAGCGCAGACCGATCCATTGCGTTTACCAATCAATAATCACGAATCACGCATCGCTGCTTCAACAACCGCCGTATGCCGATTCCGGCAAGTTTCTTAACGTGGAACGTGGTACGTGGCACGTGGAACCTCGATGGCCTGATAGGTTTTTTTTCCGAAAGCCCTCGGCCGTCAGCCGAGTTCCGGGAGTTCCCTGTTGACAGCCTCGCCTTTGCTGGCCTATATTTCGCCGCATGGACGCGGAACGATTCCACGAGCACTACCTCCTGCAGGCATCATGGCTGGCGCCGTCCCGGCGCTACCTGTTCCGCAAGGCGGGAGTGGCCAACCGCCGCCGCGTGCTCGATCTCGGCTGCGGCAGCGGCGTCATCGCCGAGGAGCTGCGCCAGGCCTGCAGCCGCCCGGTGCTGGCCGTGGACCGCGACCCGGAGCTGACGGAGCTCGCCCGCCGGCTCTATCCCGGCAACGAGTACCTCGCCGGCGACGAGCGCCGGCTGTTGCGCGAGGAGCGGCGCTTCGACCTGGTGGTGATCTCCTTCGTGCTGCTCTGGCAGCGCCGCCCCCTCCCCTTCCTGAAGCGGCTGCGCGGTCTGCTGGACGAGGGCGGCGCGCTGCTGGTGCTGGCCGAGCCCGATTACGGCTGTCGCGTCGACCAGCCGGACGGCCTGGCCTTCCTGGGGGAACTCTTCGCCGGGCACATCCGCCGCCAGGGCGGCGATCCCTGCGTCGGCCGCCGGCTGGCGTCGCTGCTGCGGCGGGCCGGCTTCCGCGCCCAGGTCGAGCTGGCCAGCATCCTCGACTTCCCGCGCCCGGAGACCGGCGCCGCGTGGGAGCGGGAGTGGCGCTTCTGGAAGGACCTGGCGGGCTTCAGCGAGGGGACGCTGCGACGGATCCTGCGGCAGGAGAAAAGCGCCATCGCCCGCAATGAGCGGATGGTGCTGTTCCCCGTCTTCTGCGCCCTGGCCCGGCCCTGAAGCGGCCCCGTTCCCTTAGAAGGCGAACTTGAAGGGGACGGAGAGCCAGACCTTGACGTTGACGTTGTCCTTCTGGGCCGGCGAATATTTCCAGCCGTTGAGGGTCTCCTCGATCAGCGCCTTGATGTCGCTGGGTACGTTGCCGGTCAGGATCTTGACCTTGGCCACCCGGCCGTTCTCGTCGACCAGGATGGTGGTGGGGATGGTCATGGTCTTGCCCTTGTATTTGGTGCGCATCGAGCCGGGGATGGCCGGGGCCTCTCCGGTGATCTTGGCGGGCTGGACCGTGACCTCGGCCAGCGCCACCTGGTCCCCGGGCTTGACCTTGGCGGCCTCGACGCGTTTCTTCTCCAGCTCGGCCTGGCGGGCCTTCTCCTCGTCGGCCTTCTTGCGTTCCAGCTCCTACTGGGCCTTGCGCTCCTCGTCGGCCTTCTGCTGGGCGGCGGCCTCGTCCTGTTTGCGCTTCTCGTCCTCGGCCTTCTTGCGGTCCAGGTCCTCCTGGGCCTTGCGCCGCAGCTCTTCCATGCGCTGCTTCTCGAGCTCCAGGGCCTTCTTCTGGGCCTCGTCCGCCGTGGCCTTCAGCGTCTCCAGCTCCTTGATCTTCTCGTTCATGGCCTGGATCTGCGCCTGCTGCTCCTGCTGCTGCTTGAGGCGCACGGCCGCCTCGGCCTGCTGCTGCGCCGAGAGCTCGCTGGCCTTCTTGCCCGAGGACACGGCGAAGTAGATGCCCACCACGGCGGCCAGGGCCACGCCGCCCAACACGGGCCAGAGCCAGCCCGGCGCCTTCTTGCGCTCGTCCAGCCCCTCGAGGATGCCGCTGACCAGGTCCTCCTTGGAAGCGGCGGTCGCCGGCGCCTCCTTCTTGGGCTCGGGCACGACGTAGGCCAGCTCCTGCTTGAGGACCTTGTCCTCCTCCTCGACCGCCTCGCCGTAGAGCGAGTTCATGAAATAGGCCAGGTTGAAGGTGATGGAGGAGAGCTCCTCGATGTGGAAGTAGGTGGCGATGAAGTCCTTGAACTCCTTGATCGTCAGGAAGCGCTTCAGCGGGTCGGGGTTCAGCGTCTTCTTGAAGAAGGTGATGACGTTGGTCAGGAAGTTCTTGTCGGTGGAGGGCATGTACTGCTTGAAGGTGAGGTTGGCGAACTTGGCGTCGAAGTCGTCGCCGGCGCCGCAGGAGAAGTACTTGCCGGTCAGGATGCGGTAGATCAGGTAGCCCAGGTGGTAGATGTCGGACTGGGCGACGATGCGCTCCTTGCGCATGAACTCGGGGGTGAGCCAGGAGCCGTAGCGCTTCTCGGTCTCGGAGAAGAACGGCTCGCTCTTCTCCAGGTACTGGAAGATGCCGTAGTTCTTGAGGAAGATCTTGCCGTCGTAGTGGATGAGGATGTTGTCGGGCGTGAGGAAGCCGTGGTAGGACCTCTCGCCGCTGACGATGATCGACGAGCCGACCTCGATGATGTCGGCGATGGCGATGCTCAGGGACATGGCCAGGTCGAAGTTGATCGGCATGCCCTTCTTCTCGGCGTCGATCAGGATCTGCTCGGCGTTGCGGCCCTTGAAGTACTCGAAGACCAGCTGGGCGCCCTTGTCGCCGACGTTGATCTTCTCCGGCGAGTATAGGAAGGGGATGTTCGACTTGCGGATGCCCTCGAGCAGGAGCCGGACCCGCTTCCACATGTCGGCGTTGCCCGAGATCGCCGGGCTGACCTCGCACAGCAGCTTGTGCCCGCTGGGCTTGCGATTCTGCAGCGGCGACACCCGGTAGTTGATGCCCATGGTGTCGGAGAACAGGTCGCGGTAGTAAACGAAGTCGTTCATTACCTTGTATTCTTTCATGTTGTTACCTCACTTTTTTTGGCATGCCCTGCACTATAGTCAACAAAAAACAAAAATTCAATAGGGGCGGGATTTTTTTTCGCCGCCGCCGGCCCCGGCCGCGAAGGGGCGGCGGCAGCGGGTTTGAAAACCCGCCGCGGCTATGCTAGAATCGCCGGGTCGGGCCCAGGCGGAACCCCGGAAGGAGGACGAATGGTACGGAAGCATGTGCTGGTCCTGTTCATCGCGGCGTCGTTCGCCGCCTGCTCCGGCGGCTCGGCCGAGAAGCGGGCGCGCGACCTGGCCCGCTCCTACGGCGACCTGACGCGCAGCTTCGACCAGAAGCGCGACGAGCTGAACGCCCGGATGCGGAACGCGGCCCCGGGGAGCGAGACGACGCCGTTCGTCGAGGAGTACTCCCGCCTGCAGGGCGAGCGCCGCCAGCAGCTGGAAGCCCTGCTGAAGCGGGGCGAGGGCCTCCGCGGCAGCGACGCCCTCGACCTGGTGCGCAGCAAGATCATGATCGAGCTCGACCGCCTCGACGACGCGGCGGGGATCGTCGAACGCCTCGCCAGGGCCGAGGGCGCCCTCGGCGACGAGGCCCGGCTGCAGAAGGTGGTCCTGCACCTGGTCCGCCGCGAGTACCCGCAGGCGGCCGGCCTGTTCCGCTCGCTCCTGCCCCGGCTGAACCGCGACAACCAGTTCTACAACGTCTGCCTGGCCCTCGCCTTCTCCCATCCCGACCCCGCCGCGCGGGCCGAGTTCTTGCAGGCCCTGATCGACGACCCGGGCCTGCCCGCCCACGTCCGCGCCCTGCTGCCCCGGGTGCACGCCAACCTGGCCATGCTGGCCAAGGAGAGCGGCCGGGTCGCCGAGGCCCAGGCCCAGCTGGACAAGGCCCTGGCCCTCCATCCCGAGCCGGCGCTCAAGGCGTCCTGGGAGAGCGAGCGCAGGCAGCTGACGCTGCTGGGGCAGGACCCGCCGGCGCTGGACGCCGAGTCCTGGCTCAACGCCCTGCCGCAGCCCTTCGCGGCCCTGCGCGGCAAGGTGGTGGTCGTCGACTTCTGGGCCCCCTGGTGCGCCCCCTGCCGCCAGGTGATGCCGATGCTGCAGGAGCAGTACCGCAAGCACAAGGGCGACGGGCTGGTGGTCATCGGCTACACCCGGCTCTACGGCCGCTACGCCGACGAGATCGAGAAGAAGCCTCAGGTCACCGCGACGGAAGAGCTGTCGCTTATCCGCCGCTTCGTCGACCGCCAGCGCATCGGCTACCCCGTGGCCGTCTCCACCGAGGGGCGGGCGTTCGACAGCTACGCCGTGACCGCCATCCCCACCATGGCCTTCATCAACCGCAAGGGGAAGATCGCCTATTTCAAGACCGGGTCGGGGACCCTGGAGCAGATCGCCGCCCGGATCGCGGCCCTGCTGGCGGAGGAATGATGGAAAGGATCATCCAGTCCGAACTCGACGCGCGCCTCAAGGCCGAGCCGCTCCTGATCCTCGATTTCTCATCCCCCGGCTGCGCGCCCTGCAAGAAGATCGCCCAGTCACTGCCCGCGCTGCTGGACGAGCTGCTCTCCGGGGACCCGCCCCTGGCTGTGGCCGCCTACGAGGTCGATATCACCGTCGAGCCCGGCCTGGCCGCCCGCTTCATGGTGATGGGCGTGCCGGCCCTCATCGTCTTCAAGGAAGGCAAGGAGGCCGGCCGCTTCAACTCCCTGCCAAAGGCCGATAAGCTCAGGCATCTCCTGTCCTGAAAACGGGACACTCTTTCCCTTTTTCCCTGGTCTTGACTTGGCACGACGCATGCATTCCGATCTATGGAGGTTCAACATGAAACGCATCGCACTGTGGTTCGCCGTTTTCGGCCTGGCTTCGGGCGCCCTGCTCGCGCAGAGCGTGAACCTGAAGATCGGCCTGTTCGTGCCGAGCATGCGCTCCGATCTCTGGGAGATCAACATCGAGAACCTGACCCTGGACCGCGCGGACATGATGAAGGAGTTCTATGCCGCCGAGTACGAGGCCTACCTCAACCGCGACCTTTCCTTCACCCTCGAGGTTGGAAGCTACGGCAAGACGCACTACGCCAAGTACCGCGACTACGAATACGAGGACGGCTCGCCCATCAGCCAGAACGTGTCGCTGCGCATCGTGCCCATCGAGGCCGGGTTCAAGTATTACCCGATGGGCCATCGCGGCCGCGTCAACCCCTTCCTGGGCTTCGGCGGCGGGGTCTATGCCTGGACCTACCAGCAGTGGGGCGAGTTCATCAACTTCGAGGACTTCAGCGTTCAGAAGGGCTTCGCCGAGTCCAAGCGCTTCGGCTTCGGGCTCAACGGCCGGCTGGGCGTCGTCTTTCGCTTCCAGCAGCGGCTCGCCGTCTCGCTGGAGGGAAAGTACCTGTACCTCAAGAGCCGCCTCTCCGGCGACTTCGAGGAGTTCGCGCCCCTCGACATGAGCGGCTTCTCCGTCGGCGCCGGCATCATGTTCTTCTTCAACTGAACACCAGGACAAAGGGACTCGGAACTGGCCAGCGGCTTGCAGACCGACGGTCCATCGAGGTTCCACCAGCAGAATAAAGCGATCTGGAACTAGCCAGCGGCTTGCAGACCGACGGTCCATCGAGGTTCCACGTACCACGTACCACGTTCCACGTTGAAAGCCATAAATAAGGCTGCAAGCAAGAATAGTTGAGAAATCTGTTGTTGCTGTTACTCGTCACGCGTTACGCGTTACGCGTCACGATTGCACGTCTAGGTTCTTGCTGACACTGACACTGTCACTGACACTGGATTTTGCCCTGGCCGCGCCGGCCCCTGCGATTGACAGCCCTGGCCGATTGTGTTAAATTTGTTGCGACCGGCTTGGGCCGTTAGCTCAGTTGGCAGAGCACCGCCCTTTTAAGGCGGGTGTCGTTGGTTCGAATCCAACACGGCTCAGATGGAGGCCCGTTCGTCTATCGGTTAGGACACAAGATTTTCATTCTTGGAAGAGGGGTTCGACTCCCCTACGGGCTGCATCATCTGGCATCAAGAACCATTTCGAGCAAAGCGAACAGGGAATGGGACTAGTCAGCGGCTTACAGACCGACGGTCCATCGAGGTTCCACGTGCCACGTACCAGGTTCCACGTTAAGAAACTGCCTTAAAAGCACGATTTTGCATTAAGGTTCGACGTTCGAGGTCCGACGCTGCCGGCACCGCCTGGGGCGGCGTACCCGAGGAGGATCACCTCCGAGAGGTGCTGCCGGCCCCGCTGGGGGCGGTCCCCGCTTTTCACCGGCTGGAGTTGAACCCGGGGGGGCCATCGGCTATGATCGCAGGATGGAAGGAAAGGTTTGCTTCGTTTCGGGGTTCGTGCCCATCCGCGATCACCCGCGCACGGCGTCGGAGTATGCGCGATTGGGCGCCGCGCTTTCGGAGGCGAGGGTCTCTTTGCGCGTGTTCCATTCCCGATTGTCCGACTGCTGGCTCCACGCCATGCTGGCGGACCTGCCGTTCGCGGTGACACACTCGCAGGGCGACAATCCCGCGAAGAACAGCCTGTCCTACCACATCGTCAACCATCAGAAGACGGCATGGCTGCTGGCGGCGGCGCTCGAGGACCCCGAGCCGGACATCTTCGTCTGGATCGACTATGGCATCCTGCACCTGCCGTCCCTCAATGCCTCGTTCATCGAGGATTTCGCCCGTGCCGTCGCCGCTGACCCGCCGGCGCGCATCACGATGCCCGGCTGCTGGAACATGGGGCCGGTCGCGGACGCGTTCCCCTGCTGGCGCTTTTGCGGCGCCGTCCTGATATCCCCGCGCCGTCAGTTGCACCAGCTTGAACAGGCGGTGAGAGCGGAAACGCTGCGCTGCCTTACGTCCACCCGGAACGTGCCCTGGGAGGTCAACACCTGGGCGCGGGTCGAGCTGTCGGGAGACGTCCCCATCGACTGGTACCCGGCCGACCATGACCAAACCATGTTCACCAACTACGGAAAAAGACAAGGTTCGGACAGGACTTGCTGAAGAAAATTCAATTTTGCTTCAAGGTTCGACGTCCAACATTGCTGTTCCAATCACTAATCACTAATTACTAATCACCAGATTTGGCTCGTCCCTGGCTGTTCCTACCACTACCACTATCACTCATCACTCATAGTTCGTTGTTTTGTTTCTTCTTCTCGCCGAAGACCAGCTGCATCAGGATGGGGAACTCGAACTCCAAATTGGGGGTGAGGACACCCTTGCCGATCGCCTCGCGCACCTTGGCGATCTTCCAGAAGCGGCCCTCGCTGCTCTCGGCCGGGTCGACGCGCGGCTCCCGGCGGCTGCGGGCCGCGAACATGAAGACCAGCTCCGACTCGACCTCGCTCTGCCAGACGTAGCGCGCCAGCGGCTGCGCCTTCAGCCCCTCCAGCCCGGTCTCCTCGGCCGTCTCCCTCGCCAGCGCCCGCTCGACCGTCTCGCCGCTGAGCACATGGCCGCCGACGGCGGTGTCCCATCTGTCCGGCTGGATCTCCTTGGCCGGCGAGCGCTTCTGCAGGAAGAGCCGGTCCTTGTCATCGAGGATGTGCAGGTGCACAACCGGGTGCAGGAGCCCCGGGCGCGAGTGGCAGACGCTGCGCGGCGCCCGGCCGGTCACCCGTCCCTCGGCGTCGACCAGGTCGAACCACTCCTCGCCGGCGTACTGCGCCATGGCCGCCTCGGCGCCCCGGGCACGGCGGCGGCTGCCCAGCCATTCGACCAGGAAATAGGCGGCGAACAGGATGTAGAACAGGCCGCCGGAGATGAAGCCCCAGGCCGCGGCCGACATGGCGAAGGCCGCGTAGACGATCAGCGCCGTGTGCGCCAGGAAGAGGTAAAAAAGCCCCTTCATGCTGCGGGTCATGGCCCGCGCCTGTTCCGCGGTGATCTCCATGCCGCGCAGGTAGCGGCGGGTCATGGCCAGCATGACGTTCGCCGGCGTGTAGACCGAGACGCCGAGGACCAGGCAGAAGATGAGCTCCACCACCGCCGGCTTCAGGCGGAAGAAGATGTCGTTGGCCAGCAGCAGCGAGATGCCGCCCATGGCCGTGATCAGCAGCGTATCGAGAAGCACGAAGCGGTCCCAGCTCTTCTCGCGGACGCGGGAGACGCCCAGCTCGACGATCCCCGAGGCGACGGCCACGGCCAGCCCGACAGTCGTCCACCACAGGGCGTCGGCGGCGATGAAGACCAGCAGCGGCAGGAAGCCGGGGGCGAGGACCTTGAGGAGCTGCAGGCGGTTCAATGCCGGCGCAGGATGGAGGCCATGCGCTCCAGCAGCTCCTCGCGCGAGACCTGCGAGGTGCCGACCTTCTCCACCACCACCGAGGCGGCGGCGTTGGCCAGGGCCACCGCCTCGCGCAGGTCGGCGCCGGCGGCCAGGGCCAGGGTCAGCACGGCGACGACGGTGTCGCCGGCGCCGGTCACGTCGAACACCTCGCGGCTGTAGGCCGGCAGGTGGAACATCTTCCTTCCCTGCGCAGCGGCCGAGATCCCCTGGCTGCCGCGGGTGATGAGGGCGAAGCGCGAGCGGAAGCGGCGGCGGATGCGGGCCAGGGCCCAGGCCAGGCCGTCGTCGCCGGCGATCGGGCGGCCGGCCAGCTCCGCGGCCTCCTTCAGGTTGGGGGTCATGCCGGTCACCCCCTCGTAGAGGGCGGCGTGGGACGGCTTGGGGTCGACGACGAGGGGGATGCCGGCGGCGGCGGCGCGCTCCTTGAGCAGCGCCATCACGGCGGCGTTGACCGTGCCCTTGGCGTAGTCGGAGACGATGATGCCGTCGGCCCTGGCCTCGGCGATGGCGGCGCCGAGCCGCTCCAGCATGTCAGCCTCCAGGCGGATGAGGCCGTCGCGGTCGATGCGCACGACCTGCTGGCGCTGGGCGATGACGCGCGTCTTGACGATGGTGCGGCTGGCGGCGTCGCGCAGCACCCGGTCGCCCTCGCCCTTCAGGCGGGCGACCTCGTCGGCGTAGGCGTCGCGGCCGGCCACGCCCAGCAGCAGGCCGCGCGCGCCCAGGCGGTCGATGTTGGCCGCCACGTTGCCGGCGCCGCCCAGCCGCGACTCCTCGAGCTCGACCGAGAGCACCGGCACCGGCGCCTCGGGCGAGATGCGCTCGACCTGGCCGAAGATGTAGCGGTCGAGGATCACGTCCCCGTACACCAGGATGCTCTTGCCGGCGAACCGGCCGCAGATCTCAGCGAAGCGCTGCAGCTTGCGCATGGGCGGGCTCCTTCAGGACGAGGAACGGCAGGCTCATGAAATAGAAGAGCAGGAACTTGATCTCGCTGTCGCCGAAGTTGTACTCGAACATGCCGGCGACGAGGAAGGCGACGAAGGCAAAGAGGGCGCCGGCGGCCACGGCCCGCGCCTCGCCCTCCCCCGCCCGCAGCCGCCGCGCCGCCTGCAGGATGAAGAACAGGCAGGCCAGGAGGAAGCTGGCCAGGGCGAAGACGCCGCGCTCGGCCAGGATCTGCAGGAAGTTGTTGTGCAGGTGGGGGTTGACCTGCTGGGCGTCGGGATGGCGGTAGCGCGCCTCATTGGCGCGGATGACCTTCTCGACGTTGTGGCTGCCCACCCCGGTCCAGGGGCGGTCCTGGAACAGGCGCACCCCGGACCAGGCCATGTAGAGGCGGTCGCGGTTGGAGCTGTCGCGCAGGTCGACGATGGAGAGGGCGCGGCTGCGCACGGCCGGCGGCGCCAGCAGAACCAGGGCCAGCAGCAGCGGCGCGGCGAAGAGCAGGACCTTCGGACGCAGGAAGGCGACGGCCAGCCCCAGGCCGGCCGCCGCGCCCAGCCAGACGTTGCGCGTCAGCGAGAAGGCGATGGCCGCCAGCATGAGCGCCAGGCCGGCGGCGACGGCGGCGGTCTCCCGGCGCCGGCCGCGGCGCAGCAGCAGGCGCACGGCGAAGAAGACGAAGGGCAGCATCAGCAGCCCCGAGTAGGTCATCCAGTGCGAGGTGAACCCCTTCAGGCGGTCGGAAAGGACGACGCCGCGGGCGATGCCCCGGCTCCAGACCGAGAACAGGCCGGCCAGCGCCGAGAAGGCCGCCGCGGCCAGCACGGCCCACTGGGAAAGCTCCAGGCGCTCACGGCTGTCGAGAAGCCAGTGGTAGATGGGGATCAGCAGGAAGATCAGCAGCTCCTTGTTGTCGCGCAGGCTGGCGGCGCGGTCGACCGAGAACACGGTGGCCAGCAGCGTGAAGGCGATGAAGGCGACGAAGAAGGCGTTGTAGGACGGCAGGCGCGGGAACGGGCCGCCGCGGGCCAGGTGCAGGGCGAATAGCAGAAGCAGCAGCGTTCCCAGGATATAGCAGGCGGCGATGGAGACGTCGATCAGGAAGAGGAAAGCCAGGAGCAGGTAGAAGGCGGGCTTAGCGGATGAACTGTCTAACCGCTTCATGGACCCTGTCCGTGCTGATGTCCCTCATGCAGGGGATTGTACCATACTTGCAGCGCCGTTGCGAGCACGGGCGGCAGGGCAGCGCCGTCTCGACGACGGCCAGCCCCGCGCGCCGCCAGGGGCCGCTGACCGCCGTGAGGTTGGGCCCGTACAGGGCGACCAGCGGCGTCGAGGTAAGCGAGGCCACGTGCAGGGGCCCCGAATCGGCGCCGACATAGACCGCGGCCGAGGCGACCAGGGCCAGGAGCTCCCGCAGCGACAGCGGGCCGGTCAGGTCATGCACGTTTTCCAGCCGTCCCAGGCGCTCCCCGCGTCGTTTCTCGGCCTCGGAGCCGCCGACCAACACCACCGCCACCCCCTCCGCGGTCAGCCGCTGCGCCAGCTCGGCGAAATGGTCCTCCCCCCAGTCGCGGAAGCGGTTCCCAGCGCCCAGGTGCAGCACGGCCTTGGGGCGGACGGCGATGAGCGGCTCCAGGCGCGGGGTGACGGCGTACGCCGACGCGGGCAGCGGCGGGTACGGCGGAGGGTCCGCGCCGTCGATGCCGACCGCTTCCAGCAGGCGGGCCTGGTTGTGCACCGAGTGCGCCGGCCGCGTGGGGTCGAAGCGCTCGACCAGGCGGTTGTAGGCCCAGTTGCGGTTCGCCGTGCGAAAGCCGGCGCGCAGGGCGGCGCCGCTGGCCCGGGTCAGCAGGGCGGCCGTCGGGCCGGAATGGAGGTCGATGACCGTGCCCACGCCCAGGCGGCGCAGGCGGCGGCGGAAGGACAGCACGTCGCCGGGTCCCGGGCGGGACGGCACGGTGACGACGCCGTCGATCCCCGGGATCAGCCCGGCCGCCTCGGCGAAGCGCTCCTCCACCGCGTAGTACAGCCGGGTTTCGGGAAGGCGCTCCTTGAAGCGGGCCACGGCGGGAATGGTGAACACGATGTCGCCGAGCAGGCGCAGGCGGAGAAAGAGGGCTTCCCCCTTCACCCCGGGTTCGCTGGCGTCGTTCAAGATTTGCGCTCCTGAAAGTCGATCATTTGCCCTTAGATTGTGTAAGGATTATACAGCCAAAGATCCGCGAATATTTTCCCATACAAACCGGGCCCAAGTCAATCGGCCAGGATTCTGGAGCGCAACGGTTGCTTCTCGCGGACCTTTGCGCCATGGCCCTTTCAGGATATATCATTTGTTATAGGCAATTTCCGTAGGTAAATTGTATGCAAATCAGGGAAATCCGCGTCCTGCTTAGTTCTCAAGGCCGGAAACGGCAGATTTCCACAGCCAATGGAGAAATCGTGGGAACAGGTGGAAGCAGGGGGACGGATCGGCCTTCCTTTACTTCAGGGAAACGTAAAATTCCCGCTCGCTGACGTTGCCCGCCAGGTCCGCCACGCGTACGCGCAGGATGTTCCTGCCCCGGTTCAGCGCGGACAGGTCGGTGAGCTTGGCCCACCCCCAGTCGGGGTCGAAATCGGCGATCACCGGGACGTTGTTCACGCTGACGGCCAGGCTCTCGTCGTCGATCCCCTTCCCCCGGTCGCTCAGGCGTACGACCAGCGCGTCGAGATGCCGCAGGTGGCGGGTGTGCGGCCGGCGCAAGGAAATGGCGGGGGGCGCGTCGTCGCGCAGGAGAGCGAAGGTGCCGGCGGTGAGCACGCGGCAGCGCACGAAGCCCGGCTCGCCGCCGGCCTGGGTGGGGACGTAGACCCAGTCACGGGAGGGCGGCCGGTAGCGGAATATCCCCAGCTGGGCGGGCTGCGGCGTGCCGGCAGGGACGCGGAAGCGGAAGTACACCGCGTCCAGGAAGGCGAAATGGTTGGGCAGCGTGCGCACCGGCGTTCCCAGCAGCGGCAGCGCCGGCTGCAGCGCCACCGGCTCCAGCAGCAGCACGTGGGGATCGCGCACGGTGGTCGGGCCGAAGTCGGCGGCGAAGTCGCCCAGGCGGGCGGTCTGCTCCATCCCGTTCTTCAGCCAGGCGAGCTGCAGCAGCTTCTGCCGCGCCTCGACCACCATGCCCTGCGCCGAGACCTCGAAGCGCAGCTGCAGCCGCGGCTCGTGGTTGAGCGGCTGGAAGCGGAAGAAGAGTCCGTGGGCATATTCCCGCGCCGGGACGACCCGCTCGTCGCTTCCCTGGATCAGCCGCAGGCGCACGTCGGCGGCGTCCGCCGGGACGTCGCGGAGCTTGACCACCACGTCGCCGCGGTTGACGAAGAGGGAGAACTCGCTGCGGCCCAGCACGCCGCCCTCGCCGCCGACGGCGCGCAGGCGGCGGGGAAAGGAGCGCGGCTCGCCCTCGGGGTCCTTGACCAGCGGCAAAACGGCCTGGGCGCCGTTCCCCTGGCAGTCGCGGACCGTCAGGCGCAGCTCGTGGCGCCCTGGGGGCAGGCGGCGCAGCTCCTCGGCCAGGCGCGCCCCGGTCCCCTCCAGGGCGAATCCCTCCTGGGAGCAGAGGTTGAAAAAATAGGTCGAGGGCGTCGAATAGGCCATGTCGTAGATCATGCCCAGCTGGTTGTTGTCGTCGCGGGTCAGGCGGTCGAACTCCTCGCGGAAGACCGGCCGGCCGTCCAGACTGGCCGCCAGCGCGTACGGCGCCAGCACGTGGCCGGTGGCGCCGAGGTCGTAGGCGTCCAGCACGACGTCGCAGGGGCCGTTGATCGTCACCGCCTCCTCGGGGGCATAGACGCCGTCCGCCAGGCGCAGCCGGAGGTAGAGCTCCCCGCAGTCGCCGTCGATCAGCGTCCCCTCGCGGCTGCGCAGCAGCAGCCCGCGCATCCGCGGCGGGTGCAGGTCTGGGGCGGGCATTTCCAGCCGCAGCAGCGGGTTAACGGCGCGCCCCTCGCCGTCGCGTAGCTCCACGTGCAGGTGGGCGAAGCCGGCGCCGCTCTCGCCGCTGAAGGCGATCACCTCGCCGCGGCGCACGGCCACCGGGCTGGCCAGGACGTGGTCGCCGAAGAAGCGCTGTCCCGTGCGCACCCGCACCCTGGCGACGAGGGCCTCGAGGTCGGGGCGAAAGCGCTCCAGGTGCGAGTACAGCGAGGTGGCGCCGCCGGCGTGGCGCAGCAGCAGGCTCAAACCGTAGCCGCGGCGGCTGACGGTCAGCCGCTCGACCACGCCGTCGTCCACGGCCAGCACCGGGAAGCCCGTGCGCTGCAGCGTGCGCAGGTCGATGCCGGCGTGGAAATGGTTGGAGCGGAACTCCTGGAAGCCCGAGCTGACGCCGTCGTCGATGGTCAGCGGCCATGCCAGCCTGGGCTCCCCCTGCTGCGGGGAGAGCGCCGTTGCCGGGAGCAGCAGGAGCGTGAGAATGATGCGCGCGGCCTTCATGAGAGGGCGATTGTACCGCCGCGGCCGCTCCGAGGCAAGTGCCGCCGGCGGCACCTCCCCGGCCGGTGTTGCCGCCGACACACTATTCGCGCTGGTCGAGATAGGCGCGGATGCGCTCGCGGACGGACGGATGGGTGGCGGCGTCGCGGTAGAGGCGCTGCAGCCCCGTCAGCCCCAGGTGGGGAATGATCTGCAGCAGCGCGCGGACCGGCGCCTCGGGATCGTGAGCCACCGCCTCAGCCACGGCGGCGCTCTGGTGCCAGGCGGTGTCGGCGAAGGCCTGGTAGAAGCGGCCGCGGTCGGCGGCGCGGTTCACGAAGCGCAGCACCACCTCCTCGCTGCAGCTGGGGTTCTGCAGGATGGCCTGCAGCAGCGGCGGCTGGTCCTCGTCGGTCAGGGCGAGCAGGAGCGAGTTCGGCGCCGACTTGACCAGCGAGACCTTCTCGCCGAGCGCCAGGCGGCGGTAGCGCTGCAGGAACTCCAGCTCGGCCTTCTTGCGCACGTAGGGGTTGGCCTTGACGTTCTTGATGACGCGCACCAGGTCGGCGGCGAACAGCTTGCTCAGGATCCCCAGGGCGGTGGCCTGCGGGAAGCGCGGGTGCTGCACCAGGCCCAGCTGCACGCGGGTGTCGTCGGGATAGCGGCGGTGGATCTCCTCCAGCTCCTCGGCGCTGAGGGCCGAGGACTGCAGCCTGCGCATGACGGCCAGGTCGGCCATCGGCGCCTCAGTGGATCACCAGCAGGATGAAGACGCCGACCCAGAGGACCAGGTTGAGGGCGAAGGGCAGGTCGCCGATGACGATGTCGGACGGGCTTTCCCCCTCGCCGCGGGCGTAGGCCAGGTACAGGTAGCGGAAGATGCCGAAGATGACGAAGGGGACCGTGAAGTACAGGTTGTTGGTGCCGAACTTCTGCTGCACGTCGGGGGACAGGACGTAGATGATGTAGGAGATGAGGGTGGTGGCGGTGGCGATGCTGATCATCTGGTCGAGCAGGGCGACGGTGTAGCTCTCCAGCGTCTTGCGCGTGACCGGCTCGGGGTGCAGCTCCTGCACCTTCAGCAGCTCCTGGCGGCGCTTGATCAGGGCCAGGAAGACGGCCAGCAGGAAGGTGGAGATGAGGATCCAGGGGTAGAGGAGGATGTCGTTGACGGCGCCGCCGATCATGACCCGCAGCACGAAGCCCAGGGCGATGATCATGATGTCGATGATGACCACCCGCTTCAGCAGGAGCGAGTAGAGGACGTTGAGCCCGGCGTAGAAGGCGGTGATGAGGAAGAAGCCGCGGTCGAAGCGGAGGATGACGGCCAGCACGACGGCGAGGAGCACCGCCGCCCCGGCCAGCGCCGTGCCCGGTCGCAGCCGGCCAGCGGCGATGGGCCGCTCCTTCTTCACCGGGTGCAGGCGGTCCTTCTCGCGGTCGAGGATGTCGTTGAGGACGTAGATGGCGCCGGTGACCAGGCTGAAGAGCAGGAAGGCCAGCAGGCTGCGCCAGATGTAGGCCGGCTGGAACATGTGCAGGGAGAAGATCATCGGCGCGAAGATGAAGACGTTCTTCACCCATTGCTTGGGCCGCAGGGAGACCAGGAAGTATTTCAGCATCGCCATTGAAGCATTATAGCAAGACGCGGCCAAAAGAAAAAGTGAATAGTGAAAAGTGAAAGAGTCTGGCATGTCAGGAAAAGAATGGTGAAGAGTGAAAAGTGAATAGTGAAAGAGCCTGGCCTGTCAGAATATCAAACGCCCCATTGCTGTCCAAAATAAATCGCTTTTTGGACAGACAGCTTGATCCGTAAAAGGTTTCGAGGCCATTCCCTCCGGTTTTTCAAACGAGGTCTGGTGCTCGTAAGACTAAAATACCAAGCTCCAAGCACCAAATCCCAAACAAATCCCAAGTTCCAAATTCCAATGACCTAAACCAAAGCATTCAACCGAAATCATACCTTCCCAGGATCGAGTACGATTCCAGTGCCGTAATTTCATTCACGATTGCGTTTGCTCTTGGTTTGGGTCATTTGATTATTGGAATTTGGAGCTTATTTGGAATTTGGTGCTTGGAAATTGGTGCTTTAGTCCTACCCGCTGCAACCGTCTTCTTAAAAGTTATTTTGGACAGATCTGCAAACGCCCAAAAGTAAAACTTCTGCTGCTAATGCCCGCCATGCGGCTCTTTCACGCTCCTCAGCCTCTTTCACTTTTATCGGCAAGACTCTTTCACTTTTCACTTTCCTCGGTCTCTTTCACTGCCGCCTGGTTCGCGGCAGAACTGGATCAGGGCCTGCGTCGAGCTGTCCTCGTCGCCCGGGTCCGCCTCGCCCTTGACCTTGGGCAGCAGGCGGGCGGCGATCGTCTTGCCCAGCTCCACGCCCCACTGGTCGAAGGAGTCGATGTTCCAGATCACCCCCTGGGCGAAGACCTTGTGCTCGTAGAGGGCGATCAGCCGGCCCAGCGTCCCGGGGGTGAGCTCGTCGGCCAGGATGGTGGTGCTGATGCGGTCGCCGGGGAAGGCGCGGAACGGGCGCTGCGCCGCAGGGACCTTGTCGCGGGCCAGCTCCTCGCGGTCGCGGCCGAACGCCAGCGCCTGCGACTGGGCGAACAGGTTGGCCAGGAGCTGCTCGTGGTGGTCGGCGAAGGGGTCCAGCGAGCGGCGGAAGCCGATGAAGTCGCAGGAGACCGCCGGCGTCCCCTGGTGCAGCAGCTGGAAGAAGGCGTGCTGCCCGTCGGTCCCGGGCCCGCCCCACAGCACCGGCGCCGTGGCGTAGCCGACGGCCCGGCCCTGGCGGTCGACGCCCTTGCCGTTGGACTCCATCTCCAGCTGCTGCAGGAAGGCGGGCAGCAGGCGCAGGGCATAGCTGTACGGCAGCACGGCGTGGGCGGGAAGCCCCAGGAAGACGGCGTTCCAGACGCCGAGCAGGGCCAGCAGCAGCGGCAGGTTGGCCTCCGGCGGCGCGCTGCGGAAGTGGCGGTCCATCGACTCGTAGCCGCGCAGCAGCTCCAGGAAACGCTCGGCGCCGATGGCCGCCATCAGCGGCAGGCCGACCGCCGAGGGCAGCGAGAAGCGCCCGCCCACCCAGTCCCAGAACTCGAACACGTTCTCGGCGGCGACACCCCAGTCGCGGGCCGCCTGGGGATTGGCGGTCACGGTGACGACATGGCGCGCCAGCGCCGCCCGGTCCGGGAAGCGCCCCAGTAGCCAGTCGCGGGCGCAGGCGGCGTTGGCCAGGGTCTCCTGGGTGGTGAAGGTCTTGGAGGCCAGGATGAACAGCGTCTCCTCCGGCGCCAGCGGGCGCAGCGTCTCCCCCATCTGGCCGGGATCGAGGTTGGAGACGAAGTCGATCCGCGGCCCGCCCTGGGAGAAGAAGCGCAGCGCCGCGCAGGCCATGCGCGGGCCCAGGTCGGAGCCGCCGATGCCGACATGCACCAGGCGGCGGATGGGCCGGCCCGAGTGGCCGAGCCACTGGCCCGCGCGCAGGCGGCCGGCGGCGGCGGCCATGCGCTCGCGCACGTCGCGGATGCGCGGCATGACGTCCTCGCCGGCGACCGGCAGCGCCGCCGCGGAGAGGTCGCGCAGGGCCCAGTGCAGCGCCGGCCGCCCCTCGGTCTCGTTGACCGCCTCGCCGGCGAAGAGGCGCCGCGTCTCGGCCGCCAGGCCGCAGGCGGCGGCCAGCCGGAACAGCAGGGCCAGGGTCTCGTCGGTGACCCGGTTCTTGGAATAATCGGCGTAGAAGCCCTCGGCGCGCAGCGCCAGCCGGGCGCCGCGGCCGGGATCGGCGGCGAACAGGTCGCGCAGGCGGCGCGGGTGCAGCTCGGCCGCGTGGCGTTCCAGGGCCTGCCACTCGGGCAGGGTCGGCCGGGGCTGGCGGTTCATGCGCTTCCTCCGCCAGGGTTATACACGAAGCGCTCCGCCGCCGTCAAGCCGGGCGCTTGACGGCCCGGGCGCAATCGGGTATAACGGCGCCATGGCGCGCGAGCTGCTCTTCCAGACCGAATGCGGGGCATCGGGGGACATGATCCTGGCCTCGCTCATCGACCTGCTCGACTGCGGCGCCGAGTTCAAGCGGACCTTCGAGGCCATCGGCCTGGACGTGCGCGTGACGGTCGCCGACGTCGAGCGCAGCCACCTGCGCTGCCGGCAGGTCACCGTCGAGGCGCCGCCGGCGGCCCAGGCCGTCACCTGGCCCGAGATCGAGGCCTTCCTCGCCGCCGTCCCGCTGTCGCCGCGCGTGCGCGCCGACGCCGCCCTCGTCTTCCAGACCATCTTCTCCGCCGAGGCCGCCGTGCACGGCGAGGAGCTGCGCCACGTCCACCTGCACGAGGTGGGCGCCGCCGACTCGCTGGTCGACATCCTGGGCTTCTGCTGGCTGTGGGAGAAGCTGGAGCGCTGCCCCATCGTGTTCACCACCCTGGTGACCGGCTTCGGCAGCGTGCGCACCCGCCACGGCGTGCTGCCGGTGCCGCCGCCGGCCGTGCTGCGCATGGTCCAGGGGCTGGCCTGCCGCGCCGGCGAGATCGAGGACGAGTTGCTCACGCCGACGGCGGCGGCCATCCTGACCACCTTCGGCCGCCAGGCCGGCCCCGGGCGCACCGCCCGCCCGCTGCGCACGGGAAGCGGCTGCGGCCACAAGACGTTCCCCGCTATCCCCAACCTGCTGCGCGCCGTCCTGGAGGAGCGCGACGCGGCGCCGGCCGCCGACGGCGTGTGGGTGCTGGAGTGCTTCCTGGACGACCTCAGCCCCGAGCTGCTCGCCCACGCCGCCGAGCGCATCGTCCAGGCCGGCGCCCTGGACGTGTTCGTCGCCCCGGGGCTGATGAAGAAGGGGCGCCCGGGGTTCCAGCTGACGGCGCTCTGCGCACCCGAGGCGCGCGAGGCGGTGGTCGGGGCCGTCTTCGCCGAGACCTCGGCCATCGGCCTGCGCCAGCGCCTGTCCGACCGCGTCGTGCTGCCGCGCGAGACGCGCAGCGTGCGCTTGGCCGGCGTCGACGTGCGCTTCAAGACGGCCGCCTTCCAGGGGCGCACGGCCAACGTCAAGCCCGAGTTCGACGACGTCCGCCGCCTGGCCGACGCCCTGGGGCTGCCGGCCAAGGAGGCCCTGCGCATGGTGCTGGGGGTCATTCATGAGGAACATGGACCTGGAAAAGATTAAGCGCGGCGTGGCGGCGATCCTCGAGGGCATCGGCGAGGACCCGGCGTCCGAGCGGCTGCGCGAGACGCCGCGCCGGGCGGCGGAGATGTTCGCCGAGGTCCTGGCCGGCACCGGCCAGGAGCCGGCCGACTTCCTCCGCTGCCTCACCGAGGAAAAGCACGACGAGATGGTGATCCTGAAGGACATCCCCATCTATTCCATGTGCGAGCATCACCTGCTCCCCTTCTCGGGCAAGGCCAGCATCGCCTACATCCCGCGCAAGGGGCGCATCATCGGCCTGAACAACCTGGCCCACCTGGTCGACTACCTGGCCAGGCGCCTGCAGCTGCAGGAGCGCCTGACCAAGCAGATCGCCGACTACCTGGTGCAGGCCCTCGACCCCATGGGCGTGATGGTGGTGATCAAGGCCGAGCACCTGTGCATGAGCATGCGCGGCGCCAAGAAGCCGGGCTCGCTGACGATCACCTCGGCGGTGCGCGGCGTGTTCCGCGAGAACCTCGGGCCGCGCCAGGAGGCCATGTCGCTGCTGATGAACCCGGAAAGCCGCTGAGCGGGTCCCATGCGTACGGAAACGATCGTGGAGGAGGAGGCATGACCGAAGTCAAGGGCGTGATCATCGCGTCGACACCGAAGATGATTCTGGAGAAGTTCGGCCAGTACGGGCTGAAGAAGTGGCTGGAGCTGATCTCGCCGGCCGCGCGCCGGGTCTACGGCTCCGAGATCAACCCCGAGGCCTGGTTCCCGCTGAAGGAGATACTGATCGAGCCCATGGCCAACATCGCCCAGCTGTTCTACGACTGGGACCTGAAGAAGGCCTCCTGGGAGTTCGGCCGCATGAGCGCCGACAACCGCTTCCACGGCCTGCTGAAGATCCTGGTCAAGATCCCCAAGACCAGCACCCTGGTCGAGAAGGCCGGCGAGTACCTCGGCTCCTACTACCGCCCCTGCGCCATCAGCGTGCCGCTGAGCGACACCAACCACTGCATCGTGCGCATCTCCCATTTCCCCGAGCTGGACAAGACCACCGAGTTCCGCATCTGCGGCTGGATGGAGCGCTCGCTGGAGATCGCCGGCGGCAAGAACGTGAAGGTGGATATCGTCAAGTCGCTGACCAACTTCCAGCCGCTGTCGGAGTACGACCTGCGCTGGGACTAGGGCTCGCAGAAGTAAAAAATCTCACAGTCCGTCGAGGTTCCACGTACCACGTACCAAGTGCCACGTTGAAAGCCTAACAGAGAGAAGTGCTTTAACATGGAACGTGGTACATGGAACGTGGAACCTCGAAGGACCGTCGTACTGAAAGCCACCGAACAGTTCTAGAGCTATTTTCTTTTCTGGTGGAACCTTGAAGGACCGTCGGACTGTAAGCCGCTGACTAGTTATAACTCGATTTGTTCCGGCCGGGACTCGTTCAGGTGATCGTTTTTAAAAGCACCTGAGGGCAAAAGGCAATGCCAGCGCCGGAAAATAGTTCTGGTAGGCCCGCAGCTGCTCCCTGACGTCGAGGGGGTTCCGCGCCCTGGCGCCGGCCATGTCGAAGATCATCTCGAAGAAGGACTTCTTCTGCGGGTATACGCGGATGCCGTAGCGCTCGCCGGCCGGGATGCGGGCCAGCTTGCGCGCCTCGTCCACGGCCGCGCTCAGGCCGCCCATGGCGTCGACCAGCTTCAGGCGCAGCGCCGCGCTGCCGCTCCAGACGCGGCCCTGGGCGATGCGGTCCACCGCCGCCTTGTCCATCTTGCGGTTGCGCGCCACCTTGGCCAGGAACTCGTCGTAGATGCGCCGCATGTCGGCGACCACCTTCTGCCGCTCCGCCTCGCTGAACGGCTCGTAGTCGGAGTACATGGCGGCGTACGGCGAGGTGCGCAGGATCTCCTTGGTGACGCCGATCTTGTCGTAGAGGCCCTTGAGCACGAGCTTGCCGGAGATGACGCCGATCGAGGCGGTGATGGTCTCGGGCAGGGCGAGGATGCGGCTGGCCGACAGCGAGATCCAGTATCCGCCCGAGGCGGCCATGTCGGACATGGAGATGACCAGGGGCTTCTTGGCGGCCAGCAGCTCGGCCTCGCGCAGGATGATGTCGGAGGCCACGGCCGAGCCGCCCGGGCTGTCTACGCGCAGCACCACCGCCTTCACCGCCGAGTTGTTGCGCGCGCTGCGCAGCTGCTCGGCCAGCGTGTCGGCGCCCAGGACCTCGCCGCCGAACAGCGAGCTGCCGCCGCTGCGGCCCAGGTTGATCTCGCCGGCGGCGAAGATGACGGCGATCTTCTTGCTGCCGCTGAACGGCAGCGGCGAGCGGGTCTTGGCATAGGTGCGGAAATCGACCTCGGGGAAGGTGGCCGGCATCAGCTTGAACAGGTCGTCCTCGTAGCCCAGCGAGTCGACCAGCCCGGCCTTGACGTACTCCTCCTGGGGCAGGGGCGAGCGGTCGACGAGGTCGCGGACCTTCGCGGCGTCGAGCTTGCGGTTGGCGGCCAGCCCGGCGATCACGGCCTGGTACAGGTCGTCGATGAGCGCCTGGGTGGACTCGCGGTGCGCCGGGGTCATGCGCTCCTCGGTGAAGGTGTTGCTGGCGGTCTTGTAGTCGCCGATGTGGAACATGTCGGCCTGCACCCCCAGCTTGGAGAGGGTGTTCTTGAGGAACAGGGCCTCGGCGCCGATGCCGCTGACCGAGAGGGCGCCGCCCTTGAACATCACGGCCTTGCCGGCGAACGAGGCCAGGTAGCACTCCTTCAGCCCGCCATCGACGATGAAGGCCGCCACCGGCTTCTTGCTGGCGGCGAAGCGCTGCAGCAGGCGGCCGATCTCCTCGACCTTGGCGAAGCCGCAGTCCAGGTAGCCGATGCGCACCAGGACGCCGCGGATGCGCGGGTCGCGGGCGGCCCGCTCCAGGTGGTACCACAGGTCGTGGATGGTCAGCTCGCCGCCGCCCATCGAGAACAGCCGCGCCGGGGCGGTCTCATGGATGGTGCCGCTCATCTCGATCTTCAGGTAGGCCTTCTGGGGGACGTACGGCTCCTGGGTGAACTGCAGGTAGATGAACCCGCCCAGGATGAACAGGCCCAGCAGGATGACGACGATCACGAGCAGGGCGATCAGCGCGCCTCGTTTCATAGTGTATCTCCTTGGATTTCCACCTTTCGCAAGTTACATTATACTATGTTTTGGCCCTAATTGTTCTAAGAACTTCAGGGAAGAGAGAGGGAAAACAAAGGGAAAGGCAGAGGGAAAACAGAGTGGGAAAAAGGTTCTGACAGGGCTTTTCCCACTCTCTCTTCTCTCATTCTTCCCTCTCTCTTCCCACTGCTTTCCCTGAGCTGCTACAGGCTCCAGGGAAGAGAAAGGGAAGAGCGAGGGAAAGGCAGAGGGAAAACAAAGTGG
>DAHVOV010000071.1 GCA_027318645.1 Candidatus Aminicenantota bacterium | reverse complement strand
CGATCTGTTTCATTCAAGACCCTTCCCTTCATTTCTTTCTTGAGAATTCAGATAATATTGAAAAGGAAATCCAGGCAATACCGGGAGTAAAATCCGTTTGCAGCAGGATAAAAGCCATGGCCATGGCCCCGGTCTTCCGCTCGGCCTGGCTGCAGGGGAATGCCGTGGGCGAATGGGACCCGGCGCAGGAGCGGCGCCCCTTCGTCGCCCGGGCGCTGGAGAAGGCGGCCGCCGGCGACGGCCCCCCGCCCTTCGCGCCCGCCTGCGCCCGCGGGCACCTGCTGGCCGGCGAGAAGCTTCCGGCCGACTGGCCGCACGTCATGGCCACGGTCGCCCAGGCGCGGCGCAACCTGTTCCAGGGCGGGAAGAATTACCGCGCCGGCGGCGAGCGGCAGTTCCTGGAGCCGGCCATGGCCATCCTCTGGGAGGTGTGGCGCTTCGAGCTGCCGGCCGGGCTGCTGCTGACGCGGGTGACCTGGCTGCGGGCCCTGCTGCGCAGCGGCTTCCTGGCCCGCGAGGCGGAGAACGGGCGCATCTCGCTGGCCGACGAGACCGAGGCCAACCGCAAATACCTGCAGAAGCTCCTGGGCGTGGGGCATTTCGGCACCCTGAAGAGCGACGCCTTCCTGCCCAACGAGCCCTTCATCGACGAGTCGCTCTGGCTGCGCGCGGTCGATGCCACTCACGGCGCCGCCGAGGCGGGCCGGGCCGACGACCTGGCCATCCTGGACACCCACATGGCCGGGCTGGTGCGCTGGCTGAACCAGGTGGGCATCGCCACCGAGGCCAGCTGCGACGGCCACCTCGAGCGCCGCCCGTCCTTCACCGCCGCCGACGAGGACGGCGCGCGCCTGGCCGCCTGGCTGCTGAATTTCCGCATGCCGCAGTTCAACCAGGCGGGCCGGACGGTCAAGTACGCCGGGTCGGGGCCCAATCCCGCCGCCAGCAAGCCCGCCGACCGCCTGCGCAGGATGCTCGACGCCGCCGAGTGGCTGGCCAAGAACCGCGACGACCTGCGGGAAATGGTCTCCGCCATGCGCCGCGTCTCCGCCCCCAAGGCGTCGCCCAAGCCGGACGCCGCCGCGGCCAAAGCCAGGCCTTGAGCTCATCTTGCCCTGAGGGCGCTTGGTCCAAGTCGGCGATGCCGGTTAGGAAATGAAAAACAGACTGGAACGCTTCCTCCAAGTGGGATAAAATGAGGCCAGTTCGAGGGGCACGCGCTGTCGCTCTCCCGTAGGGAGAACCGGCGAAAGGACGCCAGGGAGGCAATCATGAACGGATATCTCCTCGTGGCCACGTGTTTGGCTGCACTGGCCGGCGGATTGGCGATCGCCGCGGCCGACCCCCCCCACAGCGTGCTGGACTTCACCATGAAGAGCATCGCCGGCGAGGACACTCCCCTTAGCCAGTTCGCCGGCAAGGTGGTGCTCCTGGTCAACACGGCCAGCAAATGCGGGCTGACCCCGCAGTACAAGGCCCTGGAGGCCCTGTACAAGCGCTATCGGCACCAGGGGCTGGTCATCCTGGGCTTCCCGGCCAACGACTTCCTCGCCCAGGAGCCGG
>DAHVOV010000070.1 GCA_027318645.1 Candidatus Aminicenantota bacterium | reverse complement strand
CGCGCACGATGTCGTTGGCCAGGCCGTTGCGCGTCGAGTGGATGGCGATGCGCTCGTCCTGCAGGCGGTGCAGGCCGCCGCCGTAGGTGCCGAACCAGATGGCGCCGTCGAGCCCCTGGGCGATGGACCAGACCCGCAGGTTGGCCAGCCCGTCGCGGGCGCCGTAGATGCGGAAGCGTCCGTCGCGGAACCGCGCCAGGCCGCCGCCGATGGTCCCGACCCAGAAGTCGCCCTCGCGGTCCTGGAAGACCGAGCGGGTCATGTCCACCGGCAACCCGTTGCGCGAATTGTAGAAGAGGTAGCGGTCGTCCTTGAGGCGGTTCAGGCCGCCGCCGAAGGTGCCGACCCACAGGCTGCCCTCGTGGTCCTCGGCCAGGGCGCGCACCGAGTCGTTGCTCAGGCCGTGCGCCGGGCCGATGGCGCTGAACCTCCTGCCCTCGAAGCGGTTCAGGCCGCCGCTGTCGGTGCCGACCCAGAGGGTGCCGCGGCGGTCCTCGTACAGCACGCGGAAGCGGCCGCCGGATATGCCGTCCTCGCGGCTGTAGGACTGCAGGGCCGCGCCGCGCCGGGAAAAAAGGCGCTCGCCGGCCGAGCCGATCCACAGGGTGCCGTCGCGGGCGGCGCACAGCGACCAGATGGTGTTGTCGGCCCGGCCGCCCGGCAGGGGCAGCGCCTCCCAGCGCCCGGCGCGCAGCGAGAACAGGCCGTTGTCGCAGCCGACCCACAGCGTCCCCTCGCGGTCGGCGCTCAGCGCCGAGACGTAATGCAGTTCGTTGCCGGCGGGTGCCGGCACGCGCTCGAAACGGCCGTCGCGGCGGCGCCCCAGGCCCAGGGTGGTGCCGACCCACAGCGTGCCGCCGGCGTCGAAGCACAGGGCCTGGACGAAATCGCCGGGAAGCCCGTCGGCGGAGGTGTAGAGGCGGAAGCGGCCGTCGCGGCGGCACAAGAGGCCGTTGGCCGTGCCGATCCACAGCGTGCCGTCGGCGCCTTCGGCCATGGCCAGCATGCCGTTGCTGGCGATCTCGCGGCTGTTCGACTTGTCGAAGGTGGTAAAGCTCAGGCCGTCGAAGCGGCACAGCCCCTCGTAGGTGCCCAGCCACAGGTAGCCGTCGCGGGTCTGGGCGATGCACAGGACCGAGTTCTGGACCAGGTTGCTGTTGTCGGTGCCCCAGAAGTCGATGATGTAGTGGTCGATGCGCTTCTGGGGGTCGAGGGCCGGCGCCGGAGCGGCCGCGAAAGCGCAGAGCCACGCCGCGAGCAGCAAGTGCCGCAGCGCCGCCGCTCTGCGGCGAAGGTTGCCGGCCGCTCCGTTTTTCATCAGGGAACAATATAGCGTAAAAATGACCGATTGCAAAGCAAAATCGCGAGAAACGCTCATGGCCGTCCCGGCCTCAGGCCGTCGGCGGCCGGCCACAGGGGGAACAGCGCCCGCTCCTCGCCGACCGCGGTGACGGCCAGGACGCGGACGCGGGGATCGTCGGGGAGGCGCAACGCGCGCGCCCGGCCGGGCAGGGGGATGGAGTAGGCGAACGCATAGGCGTAGGCGTAGGGCTCGTCCCTGCCGTCGGCGGCGTGGCGATGGCGGGCGAACCAGGCCACCGGCGCCGCCTTGACGAACCCTGCCTCCAGCCCGACACAGGCCGGCGGAGAGGAGGCGTCCCGCTTCCAGAGCCGCCGGTCCCACTGGCCGATGAACCCCTGCCAGTCCTGCACGGGCAGCTCGCGGGGCCGGCCGTCGACGCGGAAGACGGCGCGCCGGTCGCCGACGCCAGCGGCCAGGACCAGGAGGGCGGCGTAGCGGCCGGCCGGCAGCGCGATCTCCTGGCCGCGGCAGGCGACGGCCTGGCCGGCCGGGTCGTCGGCCGCCGACAAGCGGAACGTCACGCCCTGGAATCCGACCGCGGCCGGAAGGAGCTCGGCCGGCACGCACCGGCCCCGGAGGTCGAACCCGCCCGCGGCCGCCTCGCCGCCCCGGCTCACGATCCGCACGTCGGGAGCCAGGGAAAGCGTCTCCTGAGCCGGGCGGCCGACGGTCCGTTGGGGCGGGGCGAGGGTCACGGCGAAGGTCCGCAGCTGGAACGGCCCCAGGTCAACGACGAGCTCGCCGCGCTCCAGCCGCGCCCCGCTGCCGGCCAGCGGCCGCTCCTGGCCGTCGACCTCGCGCACGGCGAGCACCGGCGCGGCGAACCCCAGCCGCACCCCCGGCGCCCCCCGGCCCCAGGACTCGACGAGGCGCACGATGACCTCGCCGCCGGCCTCGGCTTTTTTCAGGGCCAGGACACGCGCCGCCGGGTGGCTCAGGCGCAGGAACGAGAAGCGCCGCCCCAGGAAGCCGCCGTGGCGCGGGGAACGGAAGGGCAGCAGCGGCTGGTCGAGACGGACCGCCTGGCGGTCGCTGCCGCCGCGGCGCCAGTCGCCGGCATGGGCGGCCAGGGCGTAGGCGAACTCGTGGCGCCCCCAGTCCTGGGTCGCCTCCTGGGCGTGGATGCCGGCGGCGGCCGGGGTGCGCAGCAGGGTCAGGCGCAGGGTGCCTTCCTCGGGGCGGTCGGAGCCGTACTTGCAGCCGCTCAGCACGGTCACGCCGAAGGCGCCGCCGGCGTCGCTCAGGTCGAACCAGCGCTGCGCCGCCATCTCGAACATGTGGGGCCCGTCGACCGGCCGGCGGACGACGCCGACGTCCAGGTTGTAGTCCGCCAGGCGGTTGCGGGCCGTGAGCGGGAACACGGCCTTCAGGTGCGCGCCGGCCGTGCGCCAGTCGACCGCGTCAACGAACTCCAGGCGCCGGCCTCCCTCCCCCGCTGCCAGGCGGACGGCCTGCACGAAGCGCGACCCCTCGCCGCGGCGCTCGATCTCCAGGGCGACGCGCGCCGGGCCGCGCTCGCGCACCCGCACCCGCGCCGGGGCGGAGACGAGATGGCGGGGCCGCCGCGCTTGGTCCCGCCACTCCATGTTCCAGGCGGGGAAGGCGCGCGGGGCGTCGGTCTTGATCTCCAGGCGCAGCGGCGCGGCGAGGAGCTCGCGGCCGAGCTCCTTGGCGTAGATGGAGGCCACGTCGCCGTTGCGGTCCAGGCGCACGCGGTAGAATTCGTTCTCCAGCATGCCGTCCCCGGCCTTCAGGGCGCCGGCGGAAGCCGGCGCCGCGGCCGCCGCTGCGGCGGCGCGCAGGTCATAGACGGCGAAGCCGACGGCCGGCACCCGGGCCAGGAAGACGATGCGCCCGTCGTCGTTGCGCTGCGCCGGAACCTCGCGGCCGTCGGGGTCGAACACGCGGACGGCCGGCGGCGCGCCGCCGGCGAAGGGCGACTCGGCCTCCACCAGGTCCTCGCGCTCGGTCTCCAAGGGATTGAAGACGACGACGGGGACGCCCGCGGTGCGGGTGTCCAGCGCCGCGGCCACCGCCCCGGCGGACCCGGCCAGAATGGAGCGGAAGCGGTTCAGCGCCAGCAGCTGGTCGTTCCAGGAGTACTCATAGGCCTCGGGCAGGCAGGTGCCGGCCAGGATGTCGTGGAACTGGGCGGCCAGCACCAGCGCCCAGGCATCAGCCAGCTCGCGGCGTGGATAGTCCAGGCCGCCCAGCCATTCTCCGGCCAGCGAGGCCCGCTCGGCGGCGTCAGCCATGACCTCGTCGCGGCGGTTCCAGCGCTTGACATAGCCCTGCGAGGTCAGGACCCCGGCCGAGTGCTCGCGCAGCTGCATCTCGCCGCGGTAGCGCGGCAGCCGCGCCGCCTGGCGCGCGTCGATGTCCAGGAACATGCGCTCGGCGCTGGCGGGCAGCACCCGCACCGGGCCGCGGCCGACCGCGGCCACGGCGCCGCCGGCGGGGAGCGCGTCCCCCACCTGCAGGCCGAGGCGCCGCGGCGGCAGCGGCAGCCTGGCGCGGCCCCTGGCGACGATCGCCTCCTGCAGGGCCAGCGTCGCAGGAGGCGGGGCGCCGCCGCGGTCGCCGGCCCCGTGGTACATGTAGTCGGCGAACAGGCCGCTGCCGGCGCCGTTGCGCGCGATGCGCCGGGGCCAGTCGACCATGCGCGCCAGCGCCCGTTCGGAGTAGCCGGCCGCGCCCGGGCTCCGGCTCAGGTCGTACCAGACCCGGCCGTCGTACGGGCCCGGATTCAGCGCGGCCACCACGCCCCGGCCGTCCACCCCCTCCCAGAACCCGACGTTGAAGGGGATGCCCGGCGGCGTGCCCTGGGGCGAGCCGGGCCCGCCGGCCGGGGCGCTCGAGCCCCAGGTCAGCTTCTGGGTGGAGAAGCCGCGCAGGCCGCAGTGGGCCATGACCGAGGGCAGGCTGGCGGGGAAGCCGAAGCTGTCGGGCAGCATGAGCTCGGCGCTGCTGCGGCCGAGCAGGGAGCGGAAGACGCGGCCGCCGTACAGGATTTGGCGGATGACCGACTCGGGGGCGGCGATGTTCGCGTCGCACTCCTCGAAAAGGGCGCCGCTGGGGAACCAGCGCCCGGCGGCGACCTGCCGCCGCACCTCGGCCAGCAGCTCCGGGTAGTGCTCGGCCAGCATGAGGTAGCGGTTGGCGCCGCCGAAGTTGAAGACGTAGCGCGGGAAGCGGCGGATGAGCCCCAGGTTGAGGCGCACGGTCCGGGGCAGGTACTCGGAGATGGTCGCCGGGTAGGTCCAGCGCCACTGGCTGTCCAGGTGGGCGGAGGCCACGGTGTACAGGACCGGCGTCGGGCCGGCGCCGCGGCGCGACGAGGTCTGCACGAGCGCCAGGGCCGCCAGCAGCGCGGCGGCCAGCGCCGCGCCGGCGGTTGCTGCACTCTTCGTAGCTCGCTCGCCTCTCATGGGTTCCCGCTGGCCGATTATAGCAAAAAACGGGGCGGATCCGAATTGCGCCGCGCCGGGGGTTTGGCGCCGCCGCCGTTTGGGTGTAGAATGAAGCGCCCAAGGAGAGCCCCATGTACCAGAGAGTGAAATACGACTTCAAGCAGGAGATCATCAAGATCAAGGACTCGGGCCTGTTCAAGGAGGAGCGCACCATCCTCTCCAGCCAGAAGCCCGAGATCCACGTCCAGTTCCCCGCCGGCTCGGAGCCCCGCGAGGTGCTGAACTTCTGCTCCAACAATTACCTGGGGCTGGCCAACCACCCCGACATCGTGCGCGCCGCCCACGAGGCGCTCGAGCGCTACGGCTTCGGCCTGGCCTCGGTGCGCTTCATCTGCGGCACCCAGGACCTGCACAAGCGCCTGGAGGAGCGCATCTCGCAGTTCTACCAGACCGAGGACACCATCCTCTACTCCTCGTGCTTCGACGCCAACGGCGGGCTGTTCGAGAGCCTGCTGGGGGCGGAGGACGCCATCGTCACCGACGCGCTGAACCACGCCAGCATCATCGACGGCATCCGCCTGTGCAAGGCCAAGCGCTTCATCTACGAGCATTCCGACATGGGCTCGCTGGAGAGCGCCCTGCGCAAGGCCCGCGAGGGCGCGGACGTCTGGGACGGGCCGGGCCTGGACAAGGAGCCGGTGCCGGCGCGCAACATCGTCATCGCCACCGACGGCGTCTTCTCCATGGACGGCGACATCGCCAACGTGCGCGGCATCATCGAGCTGGCCAACACCTACGACGCGCTGGTCATGGTCGACGAGTCCCATGCCACCGGCTTCCTGGGCCGCCGGGGCCGGGGCGCGGTCGAGGTCCATGACGCCCTCGGCCAGGTGGACCTGATCACCTCCACCCTGGGCAAGGCCATGGGCGGCGCCACCGGCGGCTTCACCACCGGCCGCCGCGAGATGATCGAGATCCTGCGCCAGAAGTCGCGGCCCTACCTCTTCTCCAACACCCTGGCGCCGTCGATCGCCGCCGCCGGCATCGCCGCATTCGACCTGCTGGAGAAGAGCGACGACCTGCGCCAGCGGCTGATGGAGAACACGGCGTTCTTCCGCTCGGAGATGACCCGCCTGGGCTTCGACATCAACGAGGGCATCCACCCCATCGTCCCCGTCCTGTTCCGCAAGTTCGAGAACGACGCCCAGCTCTCGCAGCAGTTCGCCCGCGACCTCTACGCCGAGGGCATCTACGCCGTCGGCTTCTTCTTCCCGGTGGTGCCGCGCGGCCAGTCGCGCATCCGCGTGCAGCTCTCGGCGGCCCACACCCGCGAGCACCTCGAGAAGGCGATCGCCGCCTTCGCCAAGGTCGGGAAGAAGCACAAGGTCATTTAACAACAAAATCTTCCCGTATCAGTGATAGTGTTAGTGTTAGTGTTAGGAAAGCCCAATAAATGAACAATAAAAGTGACAAAAAATAAGCAAGTAGTGGTTTGCTTTAAAGGATGCACGCTGCCTGGCGATTTTTTTCTCATCACGCGTCACGCATCACGAAAGGTCGATCCATTGCGGCGGCTCGTCACGCGTCACGCGTCACGCGTCACGGAGTTCGGATGCGTCTTCGCCCCGGCCGCTGTTTGTGCTATAATGATGGACAAATTTATAAGGAAAAACTGAAAACATGAGCATGATCAAAGCCAAGGCCCCCAAGGGCATATTCTTCTGGATCGTCTCGGTGCTCCTCCTCGTCCTGGTCTGGAACATGGTCAGCAACGTCGCCAGCGGCAAGACCAAGGCCCTGACCTTCTCGGAGTTCATGGACAAGGTCGAGAACGACCAGATCTCCAGCGCCCGCATCGCCGGCAACGTCATCAGCGGCGACATGAACCTGGAGGACGGCAGCGACTACACGCGCTACGAGTCGACCATCCCCCTCGACTACCCCGACCTGATCAACCGGCTGCGCCAGCACAAGGTCAACATCGAGGTGGAGAAGCTGAACAAGAACGAATGGCTGGGCATCCTGCTCTCCTGGGCGCCGTTCGTCATCCTCATCGCCTTCTGGGTGATGATCATGCGCCAGCAGGGCGGCAACAAGGCCTTCACCTTCGGCAAGAGCAAGGCGCGCATGTTCACCGGCGACCGCAACAAGTTCACCTTCAAGGACGTGGCCGGCGTCGAGGAGGCCAAGGAGGAGCTGGAGGAGATCATCGAGTTCCTCAAGGAGCCCAAGAAGTTCCAGCGCCTGGGCGGCAAGATCCCCAAGGGCGTGCTGCTGATCGGCCCGCCGGGCACGGGCAAGACCCTGCTGGCCAAGGCCATCGCCGGCGAGGCCAACGTCCCCTTCTTCTCCATCTCCGGCTCCGACTTCGTCGAGCTCTTCGTCGGCGTCGGCGCCTCGCGGGTGCGCGATCTGTTCGACGAAGGCAAGAAGCACGCCCCCTGCCTGATCTTCATCGACGAGATCGACGCCGTGGGCCGGCAGCGCGGCACCGGCCTGGGCGGCGGCCACGACGAGCGCGAGCAGACGCTGAACCAGCTGCTGGTGGAGATGGACGGCTTCGACGCCAACGAGGGCGTGATCATCATCGCCGCCACCAACCGCCCGGACATCCTCGACTCGGCGCTGCTGCGCCCCGGCCGCTTCGACCGCCGCATCGTCGTCTCCACCCCCGACGTCAAGGGGCGCGAGGAGATCCTCAAGGTGCACACGCGCAGCACGCCGCTGGCCAAGGACGTCGACCTGCCGGTGCTGGCCCGCTCCACCCCCGGCTTCACCGGCGCCGACATCGCCAACATGGTCAACGAGGCGGCCCTCTACGCCTCGCGCAACGGCAAGAAGAGCATCGCCATGGAGGACTTCGAGTACGCCAAGGACAAGGTGCTGATGGGCAGCGAGCGCCGCAGCATGATCATCTCCGACGACGAGAAGCGCAACACTGCCTACCACGAGGCCGGCCATGCCCTGATCGCCGCCATGGAGAAGGAGGCCGACCCGCTGCACAAGGTCTCCATCATCCCCCGCGGCATGGCGCTGGGCGTCACCCAGCAGCTGCCGCTGGACGACAAGTACACCTACTCCAAGTCCTACCTGATGGCGCAGCTGTCGGTCTCCATGGCCGGGCGCATCGCCGAGGAGGAGTTCCTCAAGACCACCACCAACGGCGCCCGCAGCGACATCGAGAACGCCACCTCCATCGCCCGCAAGATGGTCTGCGAGTGGGGCATGTCCGACCTCGGCCCCATCGCCCTGGGCCGCAAGGAGGACATGATCTTCCTCGGCCGCGACATGATGTCGCACAACGAGTACTCCGAGGAGACGGCGCGCAAGATCGACGCCGAGATCCGCAAGATCATCGACCAGGCCTACGCCCACGCCCGGCAGATCATCCTCGACCATCGCGCCCAGCTGGAGACCATCGCCCAGCAGCTGCTGGAGCGGGAATCGCTGACCTCGGACGACATCGCCCTCATCCTGGGCACGCCGCGCAAGGCCGATCCCAGCCAGGCCAAGCGGCGCAAGCCGCGCAACGGCGCCGCCGCCGAAGCCAAGTAGATGATCATCGAGAACGTCCTCGGCGCCTTCGCCATGATCACGCCCAAGGACCTTCTCGACATCTTCCTGCTCTTCCTGCTCTTCTACTACGTGCTGCTGCTGATCAAGGGCACCAAGTCCTACCAGATGGCGCTGGGGCTGATGCTCATCGGCTTCCTGGCCCTGCTGTCGGGCCTGCTCAAGCTGACCGCCTTCTCCTACGTGCTGAACAATTTCTTCGCCTACCTGGTCTTCGCCATCATCGTGCTGTTCCAGGGCGAGTTCCGCAAGATCCTGGCCGAGATCGGCGGCAAGCTGCGCACCGCCTTCATCCCCGCCGACGTCTCGCGCATCCGCGACGAGATCGTCAACGCCGCCGTGGCCATGTCGCTGGGCAAGGTCGGCGCCCTGATCGCCGTCGAGCGCGAGATCAAGCTGAAGTCCTACATCGACAAGCACATCCGCATCGACGCCGTGGTCTCCAAGGACATGCTGCTGACCATCTTCTCGCCCAACACGCCGCTGCACGACGGGGCGGTGATCATCTCCGCCGGGCGCATCGCCGCCGCCAACTGCTTCTTCCCCTATCCGCCGCTGCTGGAGCTGACCCCCGCGGGCGGGCGGCACCTGGCGGCCATCGGCATCAGCCAGGAGACCGACTGCGTGGCCATCGTCGTCTCCGAGCAGACCGGCAAGATCTCGCTGGCCGTCAAGGGCGAGCTGATCCGCGGCCTGGACCGCGAGGGCCTGAAGAACCGCCTGCGCTTCCTGAAGGTGTGACATGGCCGACCCGCTGAAGAATCTCCTGTTCCGCAACCTGGGGCTCAAGGCCAGCGCCCTGGCGCTGGCGCTGCTGGTCTGGGCGGTGATCAGCGGCGGCGAGCGCGCCTATTCCGAGAAGACGCTGAAGCTGCCGGTGGAGGTGGTCCACGTCTCGGAGAACATGGAGGTGTCGAGCCTGCGGCCGGAGGAGGTGTCCGTGTCGCTGAAGGGGGCCTCGAAGTTCGTGGCCGCCGTCGGCGCCGAGGCCAACGCCATCCGCATCAACCTGGCCAACGTCAAGGAGACCGGCAAGCTGAACTATTTCGCCGAGGACTACCTGGACCTCCCCGAGGGGGTGCAGGTCGTCTCCATCCACCCCAAGATGATCGAGGTCTTCGTCGAGGAGTTCGTCACCCGCGAGGTGCCGGTGCGGCTGCAGCTGCGCGGCCGGCTGCCGGCCTCGCTGCGGCTGCTCTCGGCGCGGGTGCTGCCCGACCGCATCGCGGTCATGGGCTACAAGTCGCGCATCGAGCGCATCGACGCCGTGCTGACCGAGGAGTTCGACCTGGGGACGGCCACGGGCAGCCTGACCCGCCGGCTGGCCCTGCGCCAGACGCCCGACATCCTGAAGTTCCGCGACCACCGCGACGTGGAGCTGCAGCTGGAGATCGAGGAGCGCGGCACCCGCAGATGAGCGCGCCCCTCTTCGGCACCGACGGCATACGCGGCCGCGCCGGCTCGCCGCCCCTCGACCCCGCCTCGCTGGCCCGCGTCGGCGCCGCCATCGCCGGGCTCCGCGACCGGCCGCGCATCCTCATCGGCCGCGACACGCGCGAGTCGGGGACCGCGATCGAGCGCCAGCTGGCCGCCGGCATGGGGCCGGGGGCGCGCGTGTCCAGCGCCGGCATCGTGCCCACGCCGGGGCTGGCCTTCCTGACCCGCGCCCTGGGCTTCGATCTCGGCGTCATGGTCTCGGCCTCGCACAACCCCTGGGAGGACAACGGCGTCAAGGTCTACGACGGCCGCGGGCAGAAGATCTCCGCCCGGCTGGAGTCGCTCATCGGCCGGCAGGTCCTCGCCGCCGGCGCCGCCCCGCGCGCGCCCCGCTCGCTCCGCTCGCGGCGCGCGCCGGAGCCGGTCGACGCCGCCCCCTACCTCGACTTCCTGGCGCGCGAGGGCGAGGGGCTGTCCGCGCCGGGCCGGGGCCGCCTGGCCGTCGACTGCGCCAACGGCGCCGCCTCGTTCTGGGCGCCCGCCCTGTTCCGCCGCCTGGGGCTCGACGCCGCCTTCGGCCACGCCCGGCCCGACGGCCGCAACATCAACGCCGGCTGCGGCTCGACCGCCCCGGCCGCCCTGCAGCGGCTGGTCGGGCGGCGGCATGCCGCGCTGGGGCTGGCGCTGGACGGCGACGCCGACCGCGTCCTCTTCTGCGACGCCGGCGGCGGCCTGCTCGAGGGCGACCACGTCCTGTACCTGCTGGCCCTGTACCTGCGCGAGCGCGAGCCGCGCTTCCGCCCGCTGGTGGTGGGCACGGTGATGAGCAACCTGGGGCTGGAGCAGGCGCTGGCCCGGGCCGGCATCGGCTTCCTGCGCGCCGACGTCGGCGACAAGCACGTCTACCGGCTGATGGCCCGCTGCGGCGCCATCCTGGGCGGCGAGCCGTCGGGGCACGTCATCCTGCGCCACCGCCACACCAGCGGCGACGGCCTGCTCACCGCCCTGTACGTGCTGCGCGCCCTGGGCCACTTCGCCTGGGACGCGGCCGAGCTGGGCCGGCGCCTGCGCCTGTTCCCGCAGCGGACGGTCAGCATCCGCGTGCGCCGCCGGCCCGCGCTCTCGCGCTGGCCGGCCCTGCAGGCCGAGGCCGCCCGCTTCGCCCGCGCCCACGGCGACCGGGCGCGGCTGCTGGTCCGCTACTCGGGGACCGAGCCCAAGCTGCGGGTCATGATCGAGGCCCGCGACCCGGGGACGATCGAGGCGAGCATGCCCGTCTTCCAGTCCCTGGTGGAGAACGAGATCGGGGAGTGACATGAAGCTCAGCGTCAACATCGACCACATCGCCACCATCCGCCAGGCGCGCATGGCCAACGAGCCCGACCCGGTGTACGCCGCGGCCCTGGCCGAGATGGGCGGCGCCGACGGCATCACCGTGCACCTGCGCCAGGACCGCCGCCACATCCAGGAGCGCGACGTCGAGATCCTGCGCCGCGTGATCAAGACCAAGCTGAACATGGAGATGGCCGCCTCCATGGAGATGGTCAAGGTCGCCCTCAAGTACAAGCCGGACGTCTGCACCCTGGTGCCGGAAAGCAAGGACGAGGTCACCACCAGCGGCGGCCTCGACGTCATCATGTTCGCCGAGAAGGTGCAGGAGGTCTCCGGCAACCTCATGGCCGCCGGCATCGGCGTGTCGATCTTCATCGACCCCGGCGTCGAGCAGGTGAAGGCCTGCCACCGCCTGGGCATCCGCGCCGTGGAGCTGAACACCGGCGACTACGCCGTGAACCACGCCAACAGCTACGCCCAGCTGGAGCTCGAGAAGATCGCCAAGGCGGTGGCCTACGCGCGCAAGCTCGGCTTCACGGTGCTGGCCGGCCACGGCCTGACCTACCAGAACATCGCCCCCATCGCCGCCATGCGCGAGATCGCCGAGCTCAACATCGGCCACTCCATCGTGGCCAACGCCGCCTTCGTCGGCATGAAGGAGGCGGTGGCGCGCATGAAGGAGCTTCTCGCTTGCTGAAGCGCGCCGCCCGGTGGGTCGCCCTGCTGGCGGCCGCCGTCCTGGCGGTCGTGGCCTACAACGGCCTCACCTTCCAGAAGCGCGTCAACAACCGCCCCCTGCCCGCCGGCTGGGTGAAGGGGGTGTTTCACCTGCACTCGACGTTCTCCGACGGCCTGGGCGGCGTGGACGAGATCTGCCGCGCCGCCGCCGGCCAGGGGCTGGACTTCGTGCTGCTCAGCGACCACGGCCGGCCCAACCGCGCCGCCAGCGCCGCCACGGCCTGGCGCCAGGACGTGCTGCTCATCGGCGGCTCGGAGCTCTCCCTCCACGCCGGCCACCTGGCCGCCGCCGGCTACCGCCTCCCCGCCTACCGCTTCCCGCCCGAGGCCCAGGAGGCGATCGACGAGGTGCGCCGCGACGGCGGCGTGACCTTCCTGTCGCACCCCTTCGACGGCCGCATCCCCTGGACCGACGACCAGGCGCGCGGCTTCACCGGCCTCGAGATCGTCAGCCTATACCAGATGGCCAAGAGGAACCTGGCCTATGTCCTGACCCTCTTCCCGCTGCAGTACCTGCTGAGCCCCGACTACGCCCTGACCGCCGCGATCTCCTTCCCCCGCCGCGAGCTGGCCCTGTGGGACCGCCTCGATCGCCAGGGCCGCTGTTACGGCATCTTCGCCCTCGACGCCCACGCCAAGATCGAGCTCGGCCGCAAGGCGCGGCTGGGCTTTCCCTCCTACGCCGCCATGTTCCGCATCCTGCGCGTAACCGTCCACGCCGGGGACGAGCTGGCCGCCGACGCCGGCCAGGCCGCCGGCGCTGTCATCGCCGCCCTGCGCCGCGGCGACTTCTACTCGGCCATCGAGTCGCTGGCCTCGGCCAACGGCTTCGAGTTCTTCTACCGCGGGCCCGACGGCGCCCGCGTGGAGATGGGCGGCGACGCCGGGCGTGCCGGCGGCGCGCTGGTGCTCCGCCTGCCCTTCCCCTTCGCGGTCGACGTGCGCGTGCTGCGCGACGGCGCCCCGTTCCGCTCCTTCCTCGACAGCACCCGCTCCGAGATCGAGGTCGCCGTGGACGCCCCGGGCGCCTACCGCTGCGAGGTCTATCTCCACTCCGGCCGCCTCCATCGCCTGCCCTGGATCCTGGCCAACCCCGTGTTCGTCGCCCGGCCGGAGATGCCTGCGCCGCCGCCCCCCCTGCCGCCCGCGCGGGCGCTGCTCGACGACGGCAAGCCGCTCTTCCAGGTGGAGAAGAACGGCCGCTCGCAGGGCGCCGCGTCGGTCGCGGCCGGCGCCGACGGCCGTCCCGTGACCCGCCTGGACTTCGTGCTGCGCCGCGAGACGCCCTCCTCGCCCGACTTCTGGGTGGCCCTGGCCCGCCGCGGCCGCCTCGACCTCTCCCCCTACCGGGGCGTGGTCCTGGAGGCCCGCGCCAGCCGGCCCCTGCGCGCCTGGCTGCAGGTGCGCGCCGCCGGGGCGGGGGCGGGCTCGGCCTTCCAGCACTCCTTCCGCGCCGACGACCGCTGGCGGCGCCTGGCCATCCCCTTCGCGCGCTG
>DAHVOV010000067.1 GCA_027318645.1 Candidatus Aminicenantota bacterium | reverse complement strand
GACTATGGCGGCAACTTCGTCGTCTCGTTCGCCGTCTACTTCATCGTCGCCATCGGGCTGCGGGGCCGGGTATCATGGAGGCTGGCCGCCGCCTTGTCCGCCCTGCTGGTCGTGGAGGCGTTCTAGATCACCGACGGGTTCGGGGTCATGAGCAACGTGTTCGACCTGCTCGACCTCCTGGCCAACGCGGCGGGGATCGGCCTGGCGCTGGCTGGTCGTGCTGTTGTTGGTGCTGTTCGTCCTGGCGGCCATGGTCGTCTTCCTGATGAAGCCCTATTATCACGGGCCGCTGGGCAGGATCGTTCACGACTATGGCGGCAACTTCGTCGTCTCGTTCGCCGTCTACTTCATCGTCGCCATCGGGCTGCGGGGCCGGGTATCATGGAAGCCGGCCGCCGCCTTGTCCGCCCTGCTGGTCGTGGAGGCGTTCGAGATCACCGACGGGTTCGGGGTCATGAGCAACGTGTTCGACCCGCTCGACCTTCTGGCCAACGCGGCGGGGATCGGCCTGGCGCTGGCCGTCGATCGGCTGACCAGGGCGCGGGAATAAATGCTTGGGGGTCAGTTCTCGATATTGGGCATTCGGGGATTGAGGGTCGCAGGGTCACGCTCACCAGGGCCAATCGCAAATATCGCGATCGTGATAATTGAGAAAAAGGGCCCGGGATCGCGCCGCTAGTTGATCGTCCTTACGTACTGGGCCGTGGAATATCCCAGCTTGACCTTGGAATCTGCGGTGAGATCGCCCGTCAGCGTCATCTCTCCGTAGCGCGTGTGCACGATGATGTCGGCTTCGTTCGCCGGCGGGAATCCGCCCACCGGGACGTCAAAGCGGCTGGCGCGGATCCCTTCCTGGAAGAAAACGGTCGCCTTTTCAGGCAATTTGCGGACCTTCAGGTCCACGATCCAGGACCCGGAGGAGAACGCCCATTCGACCGGGATCAGGCGCGCCAGGCGGCGGTCGATCAGCTCGTCGGTCCTCGGCCTGATGATCCTGGCCGTCGTGGCCAGGACGGCCCGGCCCGTCACCACCACCCTGCCGTCGATGCTGATGGTCAGGTCGAGCGGCATGCCTGGAGCGATGTCGCCGATGTTGCCGCCGCCCGAATAGTCCCCGGGGCTCCAGTGGGGCGCCAGGATGCCGTTGACCGTGACCTTGGCGTTTCTCACCGGGCCCTCGCCCGGGCGCCACAGGCGCAGGCCGATGACGAGGTAGTCCTGTGGCCGCCGTTCGTGCAGGGCGATGTTCCCTGTTACCTGGAGCTTCGGCCTCGGCGTGACGGACTGCCCGGCGCTGACCATGCTCATGGCCGCCAGCCCCAGGATCGCGGCGGCAAAGATCGAGACGATCGCCCGTGTCTTTTTTTGCATCATATTCCCCCCTTGAATAAATAAGATTTCGCTGCCGATCGTCTCAGTGGTGGATATGGGGCCAAGTCCTGCATTATTACCAATGAAGCCTCAGGCTCGGTTCTTTTGTCTTGCTGACGTCTAACGTCTGGTGTCCAACGTCTTCGCTTCGGTATTGCTGCGGGATGGGGTATCATGATGGGAATGAACTGCAGGAGGGAACGATGAAAACGAAAATACTGGTTGCGGCGTGCATGGTGATCCTTTCGTGCGGAGCGCTTTGCCGAGCCGCCGGGACGGAAGAGCAGCATCGGATCACGGTGAACGGGGATGCTGTCGTTTATGCCCAGCCCGACAAGGTCACGATCAACTTCGGGGTCGAGACCTGGGACAACAGCATCGCGATGGCCAAGAAGAAGAACAACGACATCATGAACCGGGCCATCGCCGCCGTCAGGAAGCTCGGCGTCGAGAACAAGGACATCCAGACTGATTACCTGAACATCGAGCCCCGCTACAAGAGCGAATACCAGAAGCAGAGCTTCCTCGGCTTTTTCGTGTCGAACACCATGGCCGTGACCATCGCCGACCCGGGCAAGCTCGAGGAATTGGTCGAGAAGCTCCTGGGGGCCGGGATCGAGAGGATCGACGGCGTCCAGTTCCAGGTGAGCGAGTTCAAGAAATTCCGCGAACAGGCGCGGGAGCTGGCCCTGAAGGCGGCCAAGGAAAAGGCGGAGAAGATGGCGGCCGTGCTGGGCCTGGGCATCGGCGCGGCCACGCAGATCAGCGAGGGATACAGCGGCTGGTCGGGCTGGGGGAGCTACCGCCAGGCCATGACCCAGAACGTCGTCCAGGAGGCCCCCAGCGGCGGCGGCGAGGCCCCCGGCACCATCGCCCTGGGCAAGATCTCCGTCCGCGCCAGCGTCTCCGTCACCTTCGAGCTGCAATAGTCCCGCGGCGCGAAGGAAATTCATGATCCATTTTCGCGGGCGCTCCGTATATTATCGTGTATGAGGTGAATCGCCATGGATAACAAGGAAAAACGCTTGGCCCTGGGCGTTGCTGTCGGCATGGCTGCCGGCGCAGTCGCCGGCGTGCTCATCGGCATTGCCGCCGACGACCTTGGGGTATGGCTCGCTGTCGGCATCGGCGTCGGAATGGCCCTGGGCGCGGGGATCTCCGGAACGCTCGGCAAATCCTCCGCGAAGACCAAGCAGTAGTCCTTTTTTACTCGCTCGCGGCTCTTGCCGGAATTTATTCCCTTTGTTCCCGCAGACGTCTGGCAGCCGGCCGCTGCCGTCTCTTCTTCATTTATTTCTGCGGCTTCCTGGTCGGCTTTTTCCCCTTTTCCGCGTCGAATACCTTGCCGTAGAGCTTGACAGAGCAATCCGGGCAGATGCCGTGGCTGAAGCGGGCCTCGGAGTGCTCGCTGATGAAGTGCTCCAGCTGTTTCCAATAGCCCTTGTCGTCGCGGATCTTCTTGCATGAGGCGCAGATCGGCAGCAGGCCGCGCATCACTTCCATGCGCTCGATGGTCCGGCGCAGCTCGCGGGT